>JAISRR010000184.1 GCA_031273565.1 Zoogloeaceae bacterium
GCATCCAGAAGAAGGAGCGCACGAGCATAGAGCACGGTCTTCGCTGCTCGTGTTCCTGTTGTCGATCGCTTTTCAAGATCGTCTCGCTCTAACTGCGTGAGCGTCACTCGGTATCGCGGTGCCATCTCTTTCCTCCTGTCCGGTTGTCGTCGGAGGAATTATAGCAAAAATACGACTATTTATATTTTATAATGTACTAGGGCTTGTCGCTCGCTTTGGTGGTGAGTTCGACGTACCGCTTCCGGTCTTCAGCAAATATTTTGCGAATCTGGTCGAGTTCCTTTTGTTTTGCGGTCAACAAGGTCGTCTGCGCCTTGATCTCGTATTCTTCGTCCTGTAGTTGCCTGGACAGATCGGGCGGCAGGCTCTTGGGAGAATTGGCGTAGAACTCGGCTTCGGCCTCCAGATCCTGTTTGCGCTTTTTGGCGGCGTTGAGCCGGGAACGGGTATCCCCAATGACGGTTGTGGCTTCTTCTTCCCGGCGTTTTTGTGCGCGATCCATATCCTCCAGACTGGTATAGGTCGACAGCAACGCCTGATCTTTGCGCCGTTGCTCACGAATGGCGTCCTGCACCTGTTTTTCCAGACGCGCTTTTTCTTCTGCGTGCGCTTTTTCTTCTGCGCTCATGCGGGCGGCGACTTCGCGCACCAGCAATCCCTGGCTGTTGTAAATCTTGAGCGCGCGACCATTGCATTGTCGCGGCGTAATGTCGCTACAGACGCGCTGCCCGGATGCATCGATACAGCAAACGCTCTGCCCCGCGCGAGGGGCGACCGCGTCTTGCGGCGCGCCCCAGACGGATGCGGAAAAGGAAAATAACACCAGCGCAAACAGGCGGTGACGGGCTTTATCAGGCCAAAATAGCATGTTGACTCCCATATTGCTGACGATAAGCAGTAATGGCTGCCTCGTAGGCGGCAAGTTCCTGATGAAATTGAAGAAAATCCAGAAGGTGCTCCAGAGTGGCGACAGCAATGACTGGCAACTTGTAATTCTGTTCCACTTCCTGCACGGCGGAAAGCTGTCCCTGACCGCATTCCATGCGGTCGAGGGCAATGGCGACGCCAGCAGGAACTGCGCCTGCGTCGCGGATAATCTGTACCGATTCGCGCACGGAGGTGCCCGCCGAAATCACATCATCTACAATCAACACCCGACCGGCGAGCGGCGCGCCCACGAGCGCGCCGCCTTCGCCATGATCCTTGGCTTCCTTGCGATTATAGGCGAAGGGCAGATTGCGACCTTGCACAGACAGAGCCATGGCGACACCGGTCACCAGGGGGATGCCTTTATAGGCCGGGCCGAACAGCATATCAAACCCGAGGCCGCTTTCCAGAATGCTCTGCGCGTAAAACCGGCTCAACTTCGTCATGGAATCGCCGTCGTTGAACAAACCGGCATTGAAAAAATAGGGAGACAGTCGCCCCGCCTTGGTTTTGAACTCCCCGAAGCGCAAAATCCGGCGTTCTATCGCAAATGCGATGAATTCTTGACGAAAGTTCATGGTTTTCCTGTGCGATCGGTGTGCGGTGTGACCGTTTTTTTTCGTTGCGTACTCTGGATAAGAGCATAATTCGCGCCACGGTTGAAAGCATGTTGAAATGTGCGGCTTTCATGGCTTATCCTGACGCATATCACGCCTTGATCTGTCGCAAAATGTCAGTTTTCGTAAAACGCTTTCGCGGCGCCATTACCACTTCAAATCATCACGATGCAGGCCAACATGTTACGCATTATTTCCCTAAATCTCAACGGCCTGCGCAGGGCGTGGCAAAAAGGCGTGGAACCCTGGATTTACGCGCGCCATCCCGATGTTGTCGCTTTTCAGGAACTCAAGGCCCAGATTGCCGATCTTTCCCCGAACATGCTCGCCCCGGACGGTTACCACGCTTACTATCATCACGCCGAAAAGAAAGGCTACAGCGGCGTCGGTCTCTGGTGCCGGGAAAAACCGCAGGCGGTCACGCGGGGTTTCGGGCATCCCGAATTTGACGCGGAAGGACGCTACCTGCGGGCGGATTTTCCCGATTACACGGTGATTTCGGTCTATCTGCCATCCGGTTCATCCTCGCCGGAGCGGCAGGCGGCCAAGTTCCGTTTTCTGGACGCTTTTTCCCCGCATCTCGCGGCGCTCATGGATGAGGGGCGGGAAATCGTCATTTGCGGCGACTGGAACATCGCTCACCGGGAAATCGACCTGAAAAACTGGAAGGGCAACCAGAAAAATTCCGGCTTCCTGCCCGAAGAACGCGCCTGGTTTTCCCGTATGCTCGACGAAGCGTGTTGGGTCGATGTGTATCGTCGGCTTTACCCGGAGGCCGGGGAAAGCGCCTACACCTGGTGGTCAAACCGGGGGCAGGCATGGGCGAAAAATGTCGGATGGCGCATCGACTACCAGATTGCCACGCCGGGTCTGGCCGCGCGCGCAAGGGAAGGTTGCGTCTACAAAGACAGCCGCTTTTCCGACCATGCGCCGTTGACGATAGACTACGACGCCATCTGAATTTGATTTCGACGCCGCGCGCAGTCGGCCTGTAAAAAATCCGGTGCATGTACATTTTCTTGCATTGATCGCCAGGATAGCCGTTAAAATTTTGCCCGTCCCCGTCATTTGAGCACCGCCATGAACCCTGTCGCTTCTTCCATCCCCGGTCGGCTGCGCGTGCGCGCGCCTGATCTGCGCGCGTCAAAAACGCTTGCCCGTCTTGCGGCACAATTGGGCGCGCTGGACGTTTCCTGTCGCGTCACAACCAATCCTTGCTGCGGGAGTCTGTTGCTGTGCTACGACGCGACACGCCTCACCCGGCAGACAGTGGAAGCAGCGGTGCACGCCCTGTTCGCGCCGGAGGCTGCGTCCGTCCCCGCGTCCACGGGCGCGCCCCTGCGGGAGCCGCACGGGCAGAAGTTGCGGCGGCATTACACCCGGACCTCGCTGAAATTGAATCGTTACGCCAAATACGGCATGCTGGCGAGTCTGGGCGCGTCACTGGTTTACGCCGCCACAGGCGCGACGCGTGCGCACGCGCTGACGGGCGCCGTATTCGTCGCCTGTCTGGGGGCGCACATGGCGGTGCATCGGCACCGCTTGACGGCGTAAAGGGGCAACTGCATGCCGGAGGGTTTCGACGCCTTGCTCGCGGAAGTCCGCATCGCGCACCAGATTCCGGGCCGTGTCCGGCTGAAATTGGCGGGCGTGCCCGCGTCAGTGCGGACGCGGCTTTCCCCGGAAATTCTGGCGCGTTTTTTCGCCGGTCTTGCGGAAATTCCCGGCATTCGCCAGGTCAAACTCAACGCGTTGGCACAATCCTGCACCCTGGAATACGACCCGCACACCCTCGCTGACCATGCATGGCGCGAACTGTTTTCGCCCGGCCATGCCGCCACGCTCTCCGGGAATGCGCAATGCTTGCGCGAAAGCGTGCGGCAGCGTTACCAGAAAGTTGTTGGCGGGGTTACCAACGGTAACGCGTAACAAACGCCTGTTCTTGCCGAAGCCTGTAAAAAAGCATTAGAGTGACGGGCGTTAACGTTCTCATTTTTTCTTTCCTCATCCGGGAGCACATCATGCCGGTTTTTCCATTCTTTGCAGGTTTGGCCGTAGGCGTCGCCGCCTTACGGCTGTATAAAAACGAACGGCTGCGCGCCGAAATCAGGAGTGCTGGACAAAAGCTGCGTCAGAATGGCGCGCTGGCCGAAGGTAAATTACGCCAGGCCGCCATCTCCGGGCTGGATACGCTGGCCGGGTCTTCCGCGCGTCTGCGCGACCGGCTGGAGGTTGCATCCCGTCCGGCAGCGAAAAAGAAAGCCCCCGTAAAAACCGCAACCGTTGCCCGCGCGCCTGAAAAACCGCGCGCCCGCCGGCAAAAAGCAGATGGAAACGTCGCATGAAAAAGCAACGCAAAAACAAACTTTACCGGCAAGCCGCCAAAAACCAGCCCCCGATTTTCACCCTGGCGGGCATGGCGAACGATTTTGTCCGCGGTTTCGTCAGTTACGGCGCGGTAGCCGCCCTGGCGCGGCGCGGCGAGACAAATCTGCCGGTATTTGACGCGGCGCTGCTCAAGCATGCCACGCTGACGGGCGCGGCGCTGGTGGCGGGTGTGGCGGCGGGCAAGGCCGTTGAACGAGGCAATTACCTGACCGCCGCGTTGTCGACGGTCGGCGGCGTCGCCGGAGTCTATGCCCTTGACCGGCTGCTGAAACAAGACTTTCAACAGGAGGAATAATCATGGCGAAAAAGCACAAGAAATCCAACGGCAAAAAGAATCGCAACACGCTGACCGCAACCCTGACGCCGCAAAGCGGCGGCGTGTTTTCCAGCCTTGCCGGTGTGCTGCCCAAAAAGAGACGCGACCAGTTCCTGCTGGGGCTGGCTCTGGGCGCGGCGGCGGCTTACGTACTTGGCAACGAGGAAGTCCGCTCCCGCATCATCAAGGCAGGCATCAACCTCTATACGGGATTCGCGGGCGGTCTGGAAGAAATCAAGGAACAATTCGCGGACATTCAGGCCGAACTGGATGCCCAACCTCCGGGCGCGCAACCCCCCGCCGGTTCATGAGTTCTGGCGGCGTCTTTCAGGCGCTTGATCTGGCGCATGAAATCGTTGGTCGGGCGCGTTTCCGTTACCGGGGACTCGCCCCGTTGCTGGCGGATGCTCCTGGCATGGCGGCGTTGCACGCACGTATCCTCGCCCTGCCGGGCGTGCGCGTCGCGCGCTTCAATCCCCGCGCGCATTCGTTGATACTCGAATTCAAACCGGCGGAAACGACAAGCGCAGCCCTTCGTCGTGACCTGCTGGCCCTGTCGCCGGAAAGCGTGCGACCTTCCGTCGGCGCAAGTCAAAAGATGGCGAACGCGTCGGCGTCGGGGGTGTGGTTCAGCCTCCTGAACCTGATTGCCTCCGGCAGCCTGCCGCAAGGCGTGCGTCTGCCGCTTTCGCTCGTTGCCGCCTTGCCGCTCGGCAAAGAGGCGCTGGCGGATTTTCGCGCTTCCGGTATGACCTCGCATGTGCTGGAAGCCATCGCTGTCGCCATTTCACTGGCGCGACGTGATTTTACGGCCGCCAACACCACGACGTTCATGCTGGCGCTGGGCGAAAGTCTGGAGGATTCCATCGCCCGTCGTTCCGACGAACTGCTGAAACATTTGTTGCGTCCCGGCTGTGACGAAGTGTGGGTGTTGCGTGAGGGCGAGGAAGTCGCCATTCCCGCCGACCGCGTGCAGGTCGGCGATACCGTTGTCGTCGCCATGGGCGGCATCATCCCGGTCGACGGCACGGTATTGTCCGGTGACGCGATGGTCAGCGAAGCCGCGATGACCGGAGAAGGCGCCGCCGTGCACAAGGAACGCGGACAGCGTGCGCTTTCCGGCACGGTGGTGGAAGAAGGACGGCTGCTCATCTACGCCGAACAGGTGGGCGCGACCACCACCGTGGCCCGCATCGCCGATTACGTCGAACGCTCGCTCACCGCGAAAAGCAACACCCAGATGAGCGCGGCGGCACTGGCGGACAAGCTTGTGCCCACGGTCTTGAAACTGGCGGGCGCATCCTTCCTGATCTCCGGCGACTGGCGGCGGGCGGCCGCCGTTTTGCAGGCCGATTATTCCTGCGCCCTGAAACTCGCCATTCCGGTGGCGTTCAAATCCGCCATGTACAGTGCGGGCCGTGAGCACATCCTGATCAAGGGCGCGGACGCGCTGGAAAAACTCGCCGAAGCCGACACCTTTATTTTTGACAAGACCGGCACGCTGACTTCCGGCGATCTGGAAGTGACCGACGCCATCACCTTCGACGATTCTTTCTCGCCGCAAGACCTGATCTGGCTGGCTGCGTCCGTGGAAGAACACTATTTTCACCCGCTCGCGCAGGCCGTTGTCGCCGCCGCGCATACCATCGAGGGGCGGCACTTCGCGCATACCGAGGTCGAATTTGTCGTCGCCCACGGCGTCGCCAGCGTGGTTGAGGGCAAACGCATCGTGGTCGGCTCGCGCCATTTTGTCGAACAGCACGAACACATCGACACGACGCCCTGGCAGGACACCATCGACCATCTCTACGGCGCGGGCAAGACTTTGCTGCACATCGGTTACGGCGGCAAATTGCTCGGCGTTCTGGGATTGAAAGACGCGCTGCGCCCGGAAAGCAGGACCGTTGTCGCGCAATTGAAGGCACTGGGCGCCAAACGCATCCTGATGCTCACCGGCGACCACCGCAACCGCGCACAGGAATTGGCCGAAACGCTCGGTCTCGATGATTTCCACGCCGAACTGATGCCGGAAGAGAAGGCGGGCATTGTGGAAAAATTGAAAAACGAGGGCGCGAAAATCGCTTTCATCGGCGATGGCATCAACGACGCGCCCGCGCTTGCCGCCGCGCATGTCGGCATCGCCATGCAAAAAGGCGCGGATGTCGCCCGGCTCGCCGCTGACATCGCCTTGCTGGAAGACAGCATAGAGAGCATCATCACCGCCAAGGCCATCGCCAATGCCGCCATGCAACGCATCGCCACGAATTACAAACTGACGCTGGGCCTGAATACGGGCATTCTGGGCGCGGCCGCCCTGGGCCTGTTGAGTCCGGTCGCCGCGAGCGTGTTGCACAATGGCAGCACCATCGCCATCCTGCTGAACGCCTTTCGCAAAACCGACGCGCTCACCAGACGGCGCAACAAGGCGAGCGCATGACATTTTCCGGGCAATAAGCGTTTTGCAATTGCGCTGGCGCGGCTAAAAAGCTACCCTTCCACTTGTTGCTTCTTTTCCTTTTATCAAATTTTTCATCAAAGAGGTTCTTTCATGACGCAAACTGCTCTCACCACCAACAAAGACAAATTCGTGTCCGACCTGAAGGCGGTCGTTGCCGACACGGAAGAAATCCTGAAAAGCACCGCTGACATCGCTGGTGAAAAGGTCGCCGTTCTGCGCGCCCGCATTGAAACGCATCTGAAAGACGCCAAGGCGCGTCTGGCCGATGCTGAAGCCATCCTGGTCGACAAGACCAAGGCCGCCGCCCGCGCTACCGACGATTTCGTGCACGATCAACCCTGGAAGGCCGTTGGCGTGGCCGCCATCGTCGGCGTGGCGCTCGGTGTGCTGATTGGCCGTCGCTAATCATCCGCATGAGCGATCAACAGGGGCTTCTCTGGTCGTTCCGGCATCTGCTGGGCGACCTGCTGGAAATCGGGCGAACACGGTTGGCGTTGCTGTCCAACGAGGCGCAGGAAGAAAGACTGCGCCTCGTCGCCATTCTGGTTTCCGGTTTTCTGGCGCTCTCCAGTCTGGTGATTGGCGTTGTGCTGCTGGTGATTTTTCTGGTGCTGGCGTTCTGGGAAAGCCGCCTTCTGGTGTTGGGCGCCGCCTGCCTCGTTTTTCTGACTGCCGCTGCGGTATTTGTCTGGAAAAGCCGCTCCGAAATACAACGCGGCCCGTTGCTGTTTTCCGCCAGTCTGCGGGAATTGAAGCGCGACATCGTTGCCTTGCGTTCCGAAGCAAAAGCACAAGATGAATCCCCGACTGCTTGAATTACGCGAACAACGCGGTCAGTTGCGCGCGCGTTGCGCCGCCCAGCGTGAAGCCTTCGCAGCGACGCATGGTGTGGTTCTGGCGCGTGTCTGCGCCGTTGCTGACACGGCGCAGTCAGGCGCGCGCTGGCTCAAGCATCATCCCGGTGTTGTCGGCGTGGCCGCCTTGCTGCTGGTCATCCGCAAGCCCATCCGCCTGTGGCGCTGGGGACGACGCGCCTACAGCGCCTGGCGCGGCTGGCGCGCGCTGCGTCAGCGTTTGCCGCTCTGATCACCCTGCCTCCGCCGATTTGCCGGGTGGGTTCAGGTAGGGCGCTTCAGGTAGGCCAGTTCATAATACAAGGGCGCTTCAAGGTAGGGCTTCAAGGTAGGGCGCGCTCTCCGAGCGCGCCGCATGTTAACAACGGCGGTTTCGGAGAAACCGCCCTTGTATTATGAACTGCCCTCAAAGGTTACAGGTTTTGTGTGAG
>JAISRR010000016.1 GCA_031273565.1 Zoogloeaceae bacterium
GGCTCGCTTTCCAGCGCCAGAATGCCGAATACGCATTCATGCACGCGGTAGAGCGGTTCTTTTCTGGCGAATCGTTCCAGCGCCTCCATGCCCAGCGCGAATTCGTTGAGGGCGAGCGCGCGCTTTTTGCCCAGGCCGCGTTTTTTGAGGCGCTCAAGATGATTGTTCAGGGTGTATTCCGGGCCGTAGATGATGTGAAGATATTCCCGGCCCCGGCATTTGATGCCCGGTTGCAGCGTCTCGTTGCCTTTCATGGCGATGAAATCATACGGCTTGACCACCATGCCTTCGCCGCCGGAGGCGGTCAGTTCTTCCCACCACGCCGCGCCTGCCGTGACGGAATTTTCATCCAGCGTATCGACGACGCGATAAGGCGTTTCCACGAAAATGGCATCCCTGCCGGTCATGTATTGTTTGATGGTCTCCAGATGCGTCACATGATTTTCGCTGTTCCAGACCCGACCTTCCGTGGCGAGGAGGTGAAAAGGCGCAATCCGGTAATCGTCGATGGCGTTCACCTCCCAGCAATAGCGTCGGTAGGCGTCGGTGTACCGCGCCAGCGTCTCCTGTCTTGCGGCGCAAGCGTTCAGCAGCGCCGTTAAATCCGCGTTCTGGCTGGACTGACCGGGCGCCTGCGCGGCCTGTGTTTTGGCGTCGGCCATCCGTTCGACGGCTCTGGCGAGTTCCGTATGGGCGTATGCAAGGGCGGTTCTGCCCGCGCGGCCAACGGCGGCGTATTGGTCGACGAGCAGCGTTTGCGCTTTGACCGACCACGGCATCAGTTCAACGTCCAGACAGACCCAATCGGTGTGATGCGCCGTCCAGAAACCGGAATGCGTCAGCACGACGTTCAGGCGTTCCAGAATGCGGGCTTCGGTCGCCTCATCGTTGAAAAAACTTCTGCCGGTGCGGGTGTAGATGACGCCGCTTTTGTCGTCCCCGGTCTTGAAACGCGCCTTTGCCGTCGCCGCGTCCCTGCACAGGATGATGACCGCGCGCGATCCCATGTGTTTTTGTTCGCAAACCACCCGCGCAATGCCTCTCGTCTTGTAATAATCAAACGCTTCAAGCGGATATTCCAGATAGTCTGCCAGCGGGCTGGTCTCGCAGGGCGACATGGTGGGCGGCAGGTAAATCAGCCAGTGCGGGTCAATGGCGAAACGGCTCATGACTTCGAGCGCGGCAAAGGCGTTTTCTTCGTGAATCTTGATGTTCTGCTTTAAGCGGGTCGAGAGATAGCGTTGATGCAGCACATCGTCGATATTCAAGAGGTCATCGTCCTGAAATCCTTGCGGATGCAGGGGCTTGACGCTCTTGTAGTATTCCCGGAGCGCGTCAACCTGCACGCTTTCCCGCTCTGGATAACGATAAGCGGTGAGCTTGCCGCCAAAAACGCAACCGGTATCCACGCACACCGTGTTGTTGACGCTTTGCACGTCGGGATTCGGCGTGTGTCCATACACGACCAGCGCCTCGCCCCGATAATCGCTGGCCCATTGCATGCGCACGGGCAGACCGTATTCATCCGTCTCGCCATTGGTTTCGCCGAACATGCAAAATTCCCTGACCCGACCGGAACCCCGGCCTTGCAGTTTTTCCTTGAGTCCGGCATGGGCGACCACCAGCTTGCCGTGGTCAAACACATAATGGCTGATGAGCGCATCCAGAAAAGCCTTGACTTCGGCGCGAAAGGCTTCCGGCTCCGCTGCCAGTTCAGCAATCGTCGCGTCCAGCCCGTGCGAAGGCGTGACCTTCGCGCCTTTCAGATATTTGAACAATTTGAAATCGTGGTTGCCGATGACCGCATGGGCGTCTCCGGCCTTGACCATGTTCATCACCAGCCGCAATACCTTGACGTTTTCCGGCCCCCGGTCGCATAAATCGCCCAGAAAAACGGCCTTGCGGCCCCTGGGCGGCACGGCGGAAAAAGCTTCCCGGTTCAGCGCATAGCCCAGTTTTTCCAGCAGGGCGCACAGTTCGTCAAAACAGCCGTGCACATCGCCGATGATGTCAAAGGGGCCGGTTTCTTCCTTCTTGTTGTTCCACAGAGGCTTGCGGATGATTTCAACAGTATTGGCTTCCGCTTCGCTGTTGACGACATACACATAGCGGAATCCTTCTTTTTCCAGATGCCGGATTGAGCGCCGCAACTGGTCGGATTGCCGTTTGATGACATGCTCGCCAAAATTTCTGTCCGCGCGTCTGGCGTTGCGTTCGGCGCAGAGTTTTTCGGGCATGTTGAGCACAATGGCAACCGGCAGACAATTCTGTTCCCGCGCCAGCCGGATGATCTCCGCGCGCGCTTCCTTTTGCACATTGGTGGCGTCGATGACCGTCAGCCTGCCGATGTCCAGCCTTTTATTGGCGACATAAAACAGCGATTCAAAGGCGCTGCCCGAAACCCGCTGGTTGTTTTCATCGTCGGACACCAGTCCCCGGAAAAAATCGGAAGAGAGAATTTCCGTCGGCTTGAAATAACGCTTCGCAAAAGTGGATTTGCCGCTGCCGGAAGCGCCCACCAGCGCGACCACAGACAGTTCCGGCAATTCGATTTTCAGCGTCCTGGCGTTTTCCGTCTGGCTCACGCGGCTTCTCCTTCTTTTTCTTCTACGGGGGCAGCACTGGAAAAACACGCCATCTGCGTGGGCGCGCCCAGTTTTTCATCCAGCGCGCCGATCTCGGAAAACTGCACCGCATAGCGGAATTTTTCGCCAACGCCTCTGGCCCAGTTCCTGAATTCTTCCCGCGTCCATTCAAAGCGATGGTCGCTATGACGCAAGCCCTCGCCCAGATTTTGATAATTGTCGTTGTACTCGCGGTTGGGCGTGGTGAGAATCACGTGCCGGGGCCGGGCAAACTCAAAAAGCACACGCTCAAAAGCCGAGAGGCGCGGCAAATCCAGATGCTCAATGACTTCAACCACGGTGGCCGCGTCATAGCCCTCGAAACGACGATCCTTGTAGGTGAGCGACCCCTGAAAAATCGAGAGTTTCTGTTTTTGCCCGTCGCTCAAACGTTCATAGTGGAGTTTGTCCCTGGCCTTTTCCAACGCTGACCAGGCCACATCCACCCCCGCGATTTTTTGCAGGGCGGGTTCTTTCAGCAACAGAGATAACAAACTGCCTTCGCCACAGCCGATGTCGATGACGCTTTGCGCGCCGCAGGCCCGAATCTGGGCAAGCACGCTACCCAGCCGTTGCCGGTTCAGGCTCAAATGTTCTTCCCTGATGTTTTCCGGCGCTTTTGCTTTGGCCTCGCTGTCTTCCTCCTCATCCGTTGCGCGCAGGCGTTCCAGAGCGCGATTGGCCAGCGCACGGCTTCTGGCCAGATAGCGCCGGGCGATGAACTGCTTTTCGGGATGGTCTTTCAGCCATTCCTCACTGTGCCGCAACAGTTTCTCGATTTCCTCCTTGCCAATCCAGTAATGCTTTTTCCGGTCGAAAACGGGAATCAGAACATAAAGGTGATGCAATAAATCCGCGAGCCTGACCTTGCCGCGCAAGGTGAGATTCACATAGCGGCTCTCCCCCCACGCCGGGAACTGTTCATCCGCGACGAAAGACTCAAACGCCACCTCATACCCCAGCGGCTCAAAAACCCGGTTCAGCATCGAAGTCTCGCTTTTGCAAGGCAGCATGACAAGGGTGGCGGACAAGTCCAGCCGGGCATCGGCCAGGTTCTGAAATTCATCGCCGCGCCCGCTCATGGCTGTGCCGAACACTTTGGCGATGGCAACGCTCATGAAGGAGGAAGACACATAAGGCCGGTCATTCACATAATCAAAAAGCCCGTTGCCGTCTTTATTGACCGCGCCCTCTTTTCCTCTGACCAGATCAATCGGGTTAATTTCCAGAAGCAGGGCGATCGTGGTTTTTTCCGCCGAAACTTCCGGGTAAAACACAAAGGCCATGCCATAATTCAGCTCAAAAACCTGCGGCCTTGCCGGGTTTTTGTGGAATAAAAAACCAATGTCCGGGGTGTTTTCGCCAGTGTGGGTGATGGTCAGCAGCATGGTTAATCGCCTTCAGGGGCAGACAGTATAGCGTGTTCCCGCTGCCGAACAACCAGGACACTTGCCCTTGGTCACAAGCTACGGCGCGTTCTTCCCCTGCGTGATCTCCGCCACGATGCGCAGCGCCCTGGTGGTGAAAGCGGGCAGGTCGGCTTCCGACTGGAGGCGGGCGCCTTGCAGGATGGTGAGCCAGCGGCCTTCCCGGAGATAAAAGGTGGTCATGCACGCCATGACGTAGCGTTCCATCTTGCCATTGTCGCCATTGTTGCTTTCCACCAGACCCTGACCGTGGGCGAGCATGGAGCGCAGCGTCGTTTTTTTGTCGACGAAGCCTTTCTGGGTCATGGCTTCGATGGTGATCTTGCGTCGCAACGCGCCGCCGATGACGGATTCGAGTTTGCGGGTGAATGTTGGCTTGTCATATTGGCGGACAAGGCTTTTGTCGATGAAGAAGGCGACGATGGCGAAAAGCCATTCGTTCAGCGTGTAGCGGGAATATTCGTCGTCATAAGCCAGATGCACGTACCAGGAGGGAATCGCGCGCGGATCGTTCTGCCTGACGGGGATGTCGGCTGCCGGAACGTATTGGGCGAAGACGATGGAGTGGAGGTCGAATTCCTGATCCAGACCGGAAAGATCGAGGGGGTAGAGGCCGTCGGCGCGGGCAAAACCGGCGGGCGCGGCGTAGGGGATGGTGGCGTCGCCAAGCTCGACCGTTTCCGCCAGCGCGGGAATGTGGAGCGGCAGCAGCAGCAAAATGGCGAACAGGCGTTTCATCAAAAGACTCCCGGCACGAAGCGATAGCGCACCCGGCGCATGTAATCGGCGTAAGTTGCGCTGGCACTGGTGAGGAAAGATTCTTCCAGCATGGCGCGCGCGATGTAGCAGACCGAGGAAACCACAAGCAGCATCGCCACCAGCCACGAGGGATGGCTGAGAAAGTACCCGAAGCGCATCACGATGTCCGACAGGTACATGGGATGCCTGATCCAGCCATACAGCCCGGTCGTGCGCACTTCCCGCGCGGCGATGAGCACGCCGAAGCTCCTGCCCAACTGGATGAGGGCGGCGATGCCGAGCAGCATACCCGCCAGCAGCGTATAGCGGGAGCATTGCAGCAGCAATGGCGATTGCGTGGTCTCCGGCCCCATGAACAACGCGCCGGAGTAAAACGCGCAGAGGGCGATGGCCTGATGGCCGATCTTCGTCTGGATGGCGCGCGCGGGCGCGCGCAACAAAAAGCACAGGCAGAAGATGGCGGTATGGACGATGAACACGCCTTCGATGAAATCCAGCCGCCGCTCGTCGAACACCCGCCAGCCCTGCCAGACGAAATAGCCCGTGACGTTGAGGAAGAGGTAAATGTCCAGCCAGCGTTGCCAGCGGACGGGAATCGTCGCCATGCCGGTTGCCCTGGAAGCTGTTTACGATCTTCGCCGGGAGCGCGGGGCGTCGCGCCCGCAACAACGGTGGCAAGACGACGCTTCATCCTTACGGGGCAAAAGCCCAGTAATGATGGTTCCCTCCCCTTCAAGGCCAAGGTTTCCCCGCAACTCTTTTATCATAATTTTATTTTCTCCCCGGGCGAACAGGCTGAAGGTTAACATGTGTTTACAATGGATTATAGCGTTTTCGCTTGAAATTACTTTGGAATTGTTGGGAATCCTTAGCTGATAAGAGGGGCAAAAACATTGGCGCAACGTGCTGCGATTCATGACGAATGCGGGGCAAAAGCCCGCGTCCCGGCGAAGGGCGCAAACGGTTTCTTACGCCGCGCGCACGAGGGGGACGGGTTTGATCATGCGGTAGTAGGCTTTGTAGTTGGCGATTTTCTGTTTGCCGTAAAACAGCGCCTCGATGCTGCCCCGGCAACTCGTCCAGCATCGCTGGCAGTCTTGCGCGAGAAACTGGCGATGCAGCCTTTCGACGATTTCTTCCAGCGGGTCGGTGAGGATGTTGCCTACCGGGTCGTCCAGACGGTCGATGCAGCGCGTGACGTTGCCGCAGCAGTCGATGTTGTAGAGGTTCTTGCCCGCGTAGCAGGGGCCGACGCCGTGGCCGGACTGGCCCGCTTCGGCGAAGCGCGAGAGGAATTCCGGCAGGGAGACGAATTCCGGGTAGCGGCGCTGGATGTCGAGCAAGCGACGGGCGATTTCCGGCGGGGTGACGCGGGCTTCTTTTCTGCCCCGCGAGTCGCAATAGAAGGTGAGCAGGTAGGTGATGCCCATTTCCCGGCAGATTTGCACCAGCGGCTCGATTTCGTCGATGTTGTCTTCCATGACCACCGAAATCATGTGCACCCGCTGCTCCGAGTGCGCGCGGTTTTCGTTCAACATTCGCAACGCTTTCAGCGCGCGGTCGAAAGCGCCGGGTTTCTGGCGTTGACGGTCGTGCTTTTCGGCGCTGGCGTAATCGATGGAGACGCTCACTTCGTACAACCCGGCCTCGAAAAGCTGACGCGCCTTTTCGGGGGTCATGTACCAGCCGTTGCAGATCATGACCGGGAAATTATCCGCGGCCAGCACCCGGATGATGTCGAACAGTTCCTTGTGCATCAGCGGTTCGCCGCCGCCGATGGAGACGAATTGCGGCCCCAGCGGGCGGAGCTTTTCGGCAATTACGCGAATCTGCGCCAGTTCCAGTTTGGGACTGGTGTTGAACGGCGGTTTCCAGAAGTCGCAGATGTCGCATTTGAAATTGCACTGGTAGAGCAATTGCAGATTGAGGTGTATCAAGCGTTTGCGCAGCCCCGAATACAGGAGCCTTGCCCGTTTGGAAAATTCATGCGCGCTGATCATGTTTGTCCTCATTGGCTTGTCCGCCCTCGCGTGGGCGGATGTTCGCGGGCACGCCGATGGCCGTGTGCCGCGCGGGAACGGGTTTGACCGTGTAACTACAGGGTTCCAGGACGCTTTCTTCTCCCAGGGCGGCGATTGCCAGAATGCCCTGCGCGCCCACCATCGCGCGTTTTTCCACCACGGCGCGGCCAAGGACGATACGGTCGGGCGTATAGACGTGCGCGACGACGAGCGCCCCCGGCCCGAGCGCCGCGCCCTCTTCCAGGGTGATGAGTTGCGGCAACAGGAGATCGAGATAGCCGCCGGGGGCGATGTGGACGTTTTTCCCGATACGGACGCCCGCGTGTCTGTACCAGAAGGTTTTCCAGCCGGTGAAGGGCGTGTAGTGCCCCATCCATGAGCAAAAGGAGCGCCACCGCAAACGCAGACGTTCGCGCCAGGGGCAAAAGGAGAGGAGAGGAAGCAGAAAGAATTGCCCCACCGGAAAATCGTCGCGCGTCAGCGTCAGCTTTTCGCTCGCGCCCCCGGCCAGCCAGCCATGCAGCTTGCCGACCGCCGGACAGGATTTCAGGTCGCAGCAGTCTTTCATGCGCGCATCTCTTGCCACAGGCAGGCGCGATCGGCGGGCAGATGGCGGGGTTCGAGCGGGGTGAAGGCGCAGATGAGCGAGCCGTCGTCGTCATTTTCGGTCGTGCCCTGCCAGGTTTGCGCTGAGGGCGCTTCCTCGGCGGGGGCGAGAATTTTCTGGCGCAGGCTGAAGCGGATGTGTCCGGCATCGCGCGTCACAACCCGCAGCCCGGCGCAGAAACGTTCGCCCGGACGCAGACCGGGCAGGGCGTTCCAGCGCGTGATTTCCACCGGATCGCCGCTCAGGGAGAATCCCGAACTGGCTTCGATCAGCCAGCGCGCCGACTGTACGCAAGTCTCCAGCAGCAACAGCGCCGGGGCGCGGCGCGGCTCGCCCCAGCGCTCAAGCAGGCTGTATTCCTCCAGCGACCCCGCCTTGAGGGTCAGGATGGCTTCCCACGGGGAGAAGAACAGCGCCTTGTCGACGAATCGCCAGTGCATGACCTCAAATGCCTCCGTTGATGTGGATCAGTTGGGCGTTGATGTAGGAGGAACGCTCGCCGCACAGGAATTCGACCAGATCGGCGACTTCATCGCAGCGGCCCGGCCGTCCGGCGAGGCAGTAGCGCAGATATTCGCGCTTTTCCTGCTCCGGGACGTTGACGGAGACGCCATCGTCCAGCATTCCCGGCGCAATTGCGTTCACCCGGATGTTATAGGCGGCGACTTCGCGGGCGAGCGCGAGCGTAAAACCGGCGACCCCGGCCTTGCTGGTGGCGTAGGTCACGGGCACGCCCAGCACCCGTTGCCCGGCAATCGAACTCATATTGACGATGACGCCGTTCCGGCGGCGGATCATGCCGCGAATCAGGGCATGGGTGGCGAGGAACATGCTTTTCAGGTTGACCGACATGGCCGCGTCCCAGTCTTCCGCTTCCAGCAGGGCGAACGGCATGATGCCGGTTTTGCCCGCGTTGTTGACCAGCGCGTCGGGCACGCCGAATTCCGCTTCCAGTTTCTCCGCCATCGCGGTGACTGCCGCTTCGTCCTCAAGATTCGCCTGCACGGCAAACGCGCCGGTTTCCGCCGCGAGCGCCTGCGCGCGCTCCGCGCTCCTGTTGAAGCAGAACGCCACGCGCCAGCCGCAGGCCGTCATTTTGCGCACGATGGCGCTGCCGAGCGCGCCGCTGCCGCCGGTTACAAAAACGCTTTTCATGTCCTGTCCTCACTTTTCCCTGTCCGGGAGGATTTGCGCCTGTGCATCACGCCGGGCACGCCGAGGGCGACATACCCGGCGGGAATCGGCTCGATGGGCAGACTGTTCGGGCCGAGCACCCCTTCTTCCCCGATTTCGCTGGCGGCGAGAATGCCCCGACCACCAATCAGGCCGCGCCGCCTGACCGTGGAACGGCCCACGATGATCCGCTCCGGCGTATAGATGTGCGCCACGACCATCGCGCCCAGACCGATGACGGCTTCGTCTTCGAGGGTGATGAGTTGCGGAAACAGCAGATCGACGATCACGCCGGGCGAGATGAAGACGTTTTTGCCGATGTTCACCCCCGCTTGCCGGTACCAGAAAATCTGCCAGCCGGAAAACGGCGATAGCGATCCCGTCCAGACGCAGAGCGAGCGCCAAAACTGGCGCAGGCGTTCGGGCAGCGGCGCGGAAAAGAGCAAGGCCGTGAGCGAGAAGGGCCGGTCGCCGAAATCCGTGGGGGTAAAGGTGATGTGCCGCTCCGCGCCCGCCGCGAGCCAGGCGCGCAGCCGGGTTTCCGCCGCGCAGGAATCGCCGCGCCGGGGCCGGGAACTCATTTTTCGCCGCCTTCGCCGGCTTGCGCGAACGCGACCAGATTCATGAAGGTTTTCACCCGGAAGCAGGCGGGCAAGCGGTTCGCGGGCATGTTCGGGAAAAGCTCTTCGGCGGGGACTTCCGGCATGGCTTTGCGGAATTCTTCCACCGCGCGCGCCGTGTAGCAGCCGTCGACCTGCATCGGCTCATCGCCCAGAATCTCCTGCGTGCGGCGTTCCATGTCGCGCGGATTGACGCTGACGTTGAATTGCTGTTCGAGACGGAAAATGAGATCGAGGAAATCGAGCGAATCGATGCCCAGATCGGCGATCAGGCGGTCGGTTGCGTGAATTTCGGGCAGGTCTTTTTCCAGCGTCTGCCGGATGCAATCGCAGACGCCGCTGAAAAGGGTTTGTTCATCAAAAAGAATTTGTTCATTGCTCATGGTGAGTCCTTTCGGTAGCCAAGCGCGGTCAGGAGGACGAGATGATCGTGTTTCGGGATGGCGAGGCGGTTTTCCATTTCCTGCCAGACGGCGAGCGGCCCGGTCAGGCAGCACGCGCCCAGATCGAGCGTCTGCGCCGCCAGCAGGAGGGCGAAGGCGGCCATCGCGCCGGAGAGTTCGCCGCCCCATTGCAAGGCGGCCTTGTCGCCCAGGGCCGCTTGCAGAAAAGCGGGCGGCTTGCGGCAGGTCACGACGGCGAGCGCGGGCGCGTCGCCAAACCAGAAAAAGTTTTCCCCGTAACGTTGCATTTCCTCGCGGATAAAGGCGGACGGGATGTTGTCGCACAAGGCGGCGAAGGCGCGGGTTCCGGCCTCGGCCAGTTCGCGCAGCCGCGCGGCATCGGTGATGAAGGTACAGGCCAGACCGCGCCCGCCGCCTGCTTGCGGCGTCTGCGCGAACGCCGCTCCGAGGGCGTCGAGCACAGCGTTTTCCAGCGGACGCGGCGCGAACGCGCGGCAGGAGTGACGCGCCCGTAACAGCGCCATCAGCGTCTCGTAATGCCTGTTCACAGCATCATCCCCCCATCGACGGGCAGCACCGCGCCGTTGATGTATCCGGCGTCGTCGCCCGCCAGAAAGGCCGCGGCTTTGGCGACATCCTCCGGCGTGCCGAAGCGGCGGCAGGCGATGTGTTCGAGCATGGCCTGGGCATGGTCGTCGCGCACCCGCCGCGACATCTCCGAGACGATGACGCCCGGCGCCACGCAATTGACGGTTATGCCTTTCCGGCCCGTTTCGAGAGCGAAGACACGCGCCATGCGTTCCAGCCCGGCCTTGGCCGCCGCGTAGTTGATCTGCCCGCGCCCGCCCGCGCGCCCCGCGACCGACGACAGATGCACGATGCGTCCGTACTTTTGCGGCATCATGAGCGGCATCGCCGCCTGGGTGAGACGAAAGGCAAAACCGAGATTCACATCAATGACGTTCTGCCAGTCTTCGACGCGCATCCCCGGCGCGCTGCTCTCCAGATTGACGCCGACGGCGTTGACCAGCACATCGAAGCCGCCGAAATGCGCGCGCGCGGCGCGGATGGCCTCCGCTGGCGCACGGGCGTCCTCCGCCCGCAGGGCAAGCGCCATGCCGTCCAGTTCTTCCGCCAGCGCCTCGGCCCGCTCGCGCGAGGCGGCGTAGCCCACCGCGACCCGCATCCCCGCCCGCGCCAGCTCGCGGCAGATGGCCTGGCCCAGATCGCCGGTGCCGCCCGCGACGAGGGCAATGCGCGGCGGCATCACGCGGCCCCTCGCGTCAGGATCAGGCTGGCTTTCTGTCCGCCGAAGCCGAAGGAATTGGTGAGCACGCACCGCGCGGCGAAAGGCAGCGCGGTCTGGGCGACGTGGTTCAGTTCGCAGTCCGCGCCCGCTTTTGTCAGCCCGATGTTGGGCGGAATCATGCCGCGCAGCAGGGTATAGAGACAGGCGACGGCTTCGATGGCCCCCGCCGCGGCGATGGAGTGCCCCGTCATTGACTTCACCGCCGTGACCGGGATGCGTTCCCAGACATCCGCGAACACGCGGCGAATGGCCCGCGCTTCCACCGGATCGTTCAATTGCGTGCCGGTGCCGTGCGCGTTGATGTGGTCGACCGCTTGCGGCGGCAGGTTCGCGTCGGAGAGCGCCGCGCGCATGGCGCGCTCCGCGCCCAGACCGTCGGGGTCGGGGGCGCTCAGGCCATGCGCGTCCAGCGTGGAGCCGAAGCCTACGATTTCCGCGAGCAGGGTTTTGCCGGCGGCCAGCGCGTGTTCGCGTTCTTCCAGCACGACGAAGGCTGCGCCTTCGCCCAGCACCAGCCCGCTGCGGCTGGCGTCGAAAGGGCGACACAGGGCCGCGCCGTTTCCGGGTTCGCCCGTGGCGGGCGCGCCCAGCAACTGAAAGCCGCCCACCCCCAGCGGGTTAATCATGGAGTCGAACCCGCCGGCCAGCGCCAGCGTGAAGCGGCCATCGCGCACGGCGTGAAAAGCCTGACCGATGGTTTGCGCGCCGACCGCGCACGCGGAACAGTTGGTGACGCCTTGTCCGGGGTTGCCGTAACGCTTTCGGATGCGGGAGAGCGCCGTATCCAGCGGCAGGCACCAGCGATAGGTGGCGATCAGTTGCCGCAGGAGGGCGTCGCCGTCGGGACTGCCTTGCAGGGAAAAATCCCGGATGGCGAAGGTTTCCAGACTGCTGCCGATGTGGATGAGGTCGGCGGCGGAGAACGCGCTCACGCCCGCCATCGCCAGCGCCTCCGCCGCCGCCGCGAGCGCGAAGGCGATTTTCGGCTCGCGTCGGGCCAGATCGCGTTCGAGTTCGTCTGCGGGTTCCGGGGTGTCCTTCACTTCACCGGCGTAGCGCACGTCCAGCCCGGAGGCGTCGAACCGGGTGATGGGCGCGACCCCGTTCCTGCCCGCTTCCAGTCCGGCGAAGAAAGCCGCCGCGCCGCTGCCGATGGGGGAAACAATGCCGAAGCCGGTAATCGCCACGCGCCGCATCAGGCCGCCTCGAAAGAAAAGGTGTGGCCGCCGCAGCCGTTCAGGCGGCGGGGCACATCCAGCGCGTCGGCCAGCGCCACCAATAACAGGGGCGCGGCGGCGACCGTGCGCCCGATGAAGGACGCCAGCGGGTCGCAGCGCGGCGCATCGCTAAGGACGAGTTCCAGATTCCTGAGCCGCTTCTTCGATGCCGGGGCGGTTTCGGGACGCTCCAGCACCAGACAGGCGGCGCTGTCGGCGGCGATTTCCGTCGGCGCGAGATAGCCGCCGCGCGTGAGTTCCGCGAGACTGGCCGGGTGCGAAGGCGTATCGGACGCCACCACCACCGCGCAGTCGATGTCCCCGCGCCCCAGCGCGAAAGCGGCTTCGATGAGCGCGAACGCGGTCTGATCTTCCCAGGGCGTATAGAGGCCGTTGTCGCCCTTGATGCCTTCCAGCACCGAAACGATGCAGGCGGGCATATTGGCGAGCGAATGAAACGACCACAGGGGATGAATGGCGCGCAGCCCTTCGCGGGCGAAAGCCTCATGACTGAACGCGCCCGCTTCGTCGAGCGATTTTTTCAGGAGCCGGATGCTGGTGTCGATGTCCATCGCGGTCAGGCCCACGCCCGCGTACAACCCGATGCGTTCCGGCGCGATGCCCCGTTCGAGCGGCGCGGCCTGTTTCAACGCCTGCCGCGCCGCCACGGCGGCCAGTTCGGCCTGACGCGACATGAACTTGCGCATCCGCCTGTCCGGGACGTAAACGCCGATGTCCAGCGCCGGCATATGCGCGACCCTTTGGGCGGCGAACGGCGTTCCGGCCAGAAAAGGATAGGGTTCGCCCTGCGCGCGCCGTCCCGCCGCGAGCGCATCCAGCGTCGCGGGCAGCGAATCGCCCAGACAGGTCAACACGCCGATGCCGGAGATGGCAAGCTCAGGACACATGCTTTGCGTTGGCCAGCCAGTTTTCCAGCACCCGCGCCCGGATGGCGTCCTGTGTTGGATTGCCGAATTCGTGGAACGAAAAAAGCAGGGTGCATTCCGCCGTCGTCTCTCCCGCAACCGAGGCCGAAACCGAAACCCTGCCGCCATGTTCGTTGATCTGGAGAATTTCACAGGCATAAAAAATCTGCGCGCCCGGATAGACCGGACGCCTGAATTTCACTTTCTCCATCAAACTCATCAGCGCCTTGATTTTTATGCCCCGCGACTTCATGGATTCTTCCAGCAACAGGCCGGAGAGTTGCGCCATGCCCTCCACCACGAGAACGCCGGGCATGATGGGTTTGAGCGGGTAATGATCGTCAAAGAAATCCTCGCTGAGACTGACGTTCTTCACCCCTGTCGCCCGCTTGCCGGGTTCCCACTCCAGAATTGCGTCCACAAGTAGAAAGCGCATGACGGAAAAGTTTATGACATGGTTTGTATCATCGATGGATGATAGTCTATCCGATTTTTTGTGCAAGAAGTTGTTCGCGATCTCCGCCGGGAGCGCGGGCGTAACCGCCCGCATCAATCCAGATACGGCGCAACCAGTGTGCGCCATGCTTTGCCGTCGTATCCCATTACGACTTCAGGAGAAGCCACTACCAGCAAACCATCGCGGGCGTCCATGTGACCCTGGATGGGAACCCTTTTGCCTTGATGCGTGACGGATTCCAGGCTTTTGCCGTTCCAGACCTTGAACTGATAGTCGGAAGCCAGCCACAGCTTGTCTTCAAACCACACCGCGTCGTTCCAGGGGATTGAAGAAACGCCTCGATAAATGCTTTTCCAGGTCGATTTACGCCCCTGCCACAAACTGCCGCCTTCGCTGCTGATATACACATTGCCATCGCCCGCGCAAGTTACCGTCGCCAGTTGTTCATTGGTCGGAAATCCTGTCGCCCGCCATTCTTTGCCGTTATACATCCAGACATCGCCGTGCCCGCCTACGGCGTACATTTCATC
>JAISRR010000087.1 GCA_031273565.1 Zoogloeaceae bacterium
TGCACGTCTTCCAGATCAAGCGACCACTGGAATTGCCCGCTTTCAATTTCCTGCGCGATGGTTGCCATGCCGCGCTCGATGTCGGCCAGATCGCTCGCGCTGATGATATGCTGCCGCGCCAGCATTCTGGCGTGCGCGAGTGAAGCGCGAATATCCTGACGCCACATGCGCTGGTCGAAATCGACGGAAGCGGTATAACGCTTGACAAGATCGGAAACGGGTTCAGAAAAACGTCCTGCCCATGTATATTGCGAGACTGGTGTGGGATTCATGCTGTTCGAGCGCGCGCCGCGAAATTGAACGCGCAAAAGAGGAGAACGAAGGGTGGGCAGTATACGGCAAAATACGCGCCAGCTTCTGCCGGATTGGCGCAATCTGGGCGTGCTGTTGCGTGCGCTGTTGGGCGTCAACCTGCTGGCGCTGGGCGCGGCGCTGGTCGAGGCGCACACCTTGCGCGGCTGGCTGGCCGTTTTCGTGGAAAACGCGGCCTGGGTGGAGCCGCTGTTGTTCATCAATCTGGTTTTTCTCATGCTGAGTCGCGACCTGCTCTGGCGTTGCCGTCCCCGCACGGGGCAGGCTTATGTGCTACTCTTCGCGGCCTTCAGCGGCCTGCTGTTGCAGGATAGCTGGCGTTTTCTGGGTTTTGTGCAGGTGGACGAACCGATCTGGCGCGCCGTGCTCATGAGCCTTGCCGTTGCGTTCTTGTTGCTCGTGTATTTCGAATTACGCAGCAAGGCGCTGTCGCCGCGTCTGGAAGAAGCCCGTCTGTCGGCGCTGAATGCCCGCATTCGGCCGCATTTTCTGTTCAATGCCCTGAATACCGTCATCGCCCTGATTCGCAGCGACCCGCGCAGCGCGGAAACGGCGCTGGAAAATCTCTCCGAACTGTTTCGCGCCCTGCTGCACAACCCGCGCGAACTGTCACCCCTGTCCGCTGAAATCGCCCTGGGACGCCAATACCTCGAACTGGAAAAACTGCGTCTGGGTGAACGCCTGCAAGTCAGTTGGGAAATCGAGGTTCTGCCGCAGGAAACGCTGGTGCCGCCCCTCATGTTGCAGCCGTTGCTGGAAAATGCGGTTTATCACGGCATCGAGTCAATCGCTGCGGGGGGTGAAATCCGGGTACGCATGGGCATGACCGGGAAGACGCTGAAAATTGAGGTCAGCAACAGCCTGGGCGACGCCAACGCCGCGCCGCAGCATGTCGGCAATCACATGGCGCTGGATAACATTCGTGAGCGTCTGGCGTTGTACTACGACATGGAAGCCACGCTGGAACATGGCGTGAAGCAAGGATGCTACCGGGTGCATATTGAATTGCCATGTCGGATACACAATTTCTCCGTTTTCGATTAATCTTCACGTCATGCTAGAAAACCTTGCCCTGCTGATTGTTGATGACGAAGCGCTGGCGCGCTCCCGCCTGCGGGAACTGCTCGCCGATATTGCCGATGCCTGCCCGAACACGGTGCTGGACGAAGCGGAAAACGGTCTGGTGGCCTTGCGCCATTTACAGGAAGGCCGCGTCATGCCGGACGTGGTGCTGGCCGATATTCACATGCCGGTGATGGACGGGCTGGAACTCGCGGGACATCTGGGCGGTTTTGAGGCTGCGCCTGCCATCATTTTCACGACGGCCTACGACAACCACGCGGTGCAGGCGTTTGAACTGAATGCGGTCGATTATCTGCTGAAACCCGTGCGTGCCCAACGGTTGCAGGCGGCGCTGGAAAAAGTCCGTCAGCGTCGCGAAAGACCGAAGGCCGACACATTACAGGCGTTGCGCCAGAAAATCGGCAGCGGCGGGCGCAGTCACCTGCCCTGTCACGAACGTGGCCATCTGTTGCTCGTGCCGGTGGTCGAAGTGTTGTATTTCAAGGCTGATCTCAAATATGTCACCGCCTGCACCCGTGAGCGGGAATATGTGCTCGACGAAACGATTGCGCATCTGGAAACGGAATTCCCGGAAACCTTCGTGCGCCTGCATCGCTCCGTGCTTGTCGCAAAACAGGCGTTGGCCGGTTTCGAGCGGGCGCAGGAGGATGACGAAGCCTACGGTTACGCCTTGCTGCATCAGATGTCGAACAAACTGCCGATCAGCCGCCGACAGTGGAGCGTGGTGAAGGATATGCAGAAAAGGCGCGCGGATGCGCCGACCCATTCCCATCCCAAATCGGAGTAAAAAGATGCGTCTCTTTGCCCAACGTGGCTTCACCCTGCTGGAAATCGCTGTCGTTCTGGTCATTATCAGCCTCCTGTTGGTGGGCGTCCTGAAAGGGCAGGAACTCATCGTTCAGGCCAGAATCAAAAATATAATCGGCGATCTGAACGGCATTGCCGCCGCCATTTACACCTATCAGGATCGCTACCGGGCGTTGCCCGGCGACGAGCGCAACGCCGCCGTTTCCGGACGCTGGAGCGGCGTGTCGGGCGGTGACGGCAATGGCGTCATTTGCGGCGCTTACAACGGCGTTTCAGGCGGCGGCGTCTGCGCGGGCGAAACCGAATCCACCCTGATCTGGCAACATCTGCGGCAAGCCGGGCTGATCACGGGGGCTGCCGGGCGCGATGTTCCCGTCAATGCCGCAGGCGGGCTGGTCGGCATCCAGTCCGGCGCTTTCGGCTTCGCAGGCCATGTGCTCTGTGCAAGCAATCTGCCCGCCAAAATCGCCGCCGCCATCGACGCGCAACTCGACGACGGCAATCCCCATACCGGCGGCGTGCGCGGTATGCGGCAAAGCGCCCCCAACCCCGCCGCCAGCGCCAGCCTTCCTGCCGATACGGCCTATCAGGATGATGGCAGCCAGATTTATCTGGTGTGCAAGGCGATTTGAACATTCCCGCCCCTTGTCTGCCCTCTTCAGGCGTTTGACGGACGGGGTATGGTTTTTCGCGGATATGCGTGTTATGTTTTCACCCTGTAATTCGTATTCGCGGCGTTATTTCAACCGCGTAACCATTGTTTTCAACCAACGAGGATTTCCGGCATGAGTGAATTTCTGACTTCAGTAACGACTCAGGAAGAAAAAGGCGCGGTCAGCCGCGCCCAATTCGTCGTGAGCGCTTACCTCTATCTGGGCGGGGCCATTCTGGCCTTCGTCCTGCTTTCTTTCGCCCTGTATTACAGCGGCTTCGGCAATGCGGTGGTCACAACGCTCGGCGCTTCCCAATATGCCTGGCTGGGTATTCTGGGCGCGTTCATGGTCGTGGGCTGGCTGGCTTCTTCCATCGCCGACAAGGCGGAAAGCAACACCACCCAGATCATGGGTCTGGGCATTTATGTCATCGCGGAGGCGTGTATCTTCTCGCCCATGTTCGCCATTGCCGCCGCCATCATGCCGGGCGCGATTCCCGTCGCTGTGGTGGCTACGCTTCTGCTCACGGCGGGTCTGACCTGGACGGCCATCAGCAGCAAAAAGGATTTCTCCTTTATGGGCGGCATGTTGCGCGTTGGCGGTATGGTCGCGCTGGGCGTCATCGTGGTAGGCGTGTTTTTCGGCTTCAGCCTGGGCGTCTGGTTCTCGGCGGCAATGATCCTGCTTGCGGGCGGTTGCATCCTGTATGACACCTCCAACATCCTGCGTCACTATCCCACGGATCGGCCTGCCGGCGCGGCGTTGCATCTGTTCGCTTCCATCGCCCTGTTGCTCTGGTACGTGTTGCGCTTCGTCATGCAGTTTGCGGGTGACGA
This sequence comes from Zoogloeaceae bacterium, assembly GCA_031273565.1. GTDB lineage: Bacteria > Pseudomonadota > Gammaproteobacteria > Burkholderiales > Rhodocyclaceae > Azovibrio. Next base: position 3,692 of record JAISRR010000087.1, read on the forward strand.
CTGATCTCAATCGCCTTGCCAGTGACCGGAAAGCGTCGCGTATGCGGCGCTTTTTTTACATTCATGTAACATCTTGTGTGACAATCAGCCCCCCGATTGCTTTACACGCCAGACCGGAAACCCGTCGTGCAGAATCATTATCAAACTCTTGGCTTACTTACGGGAGCCTCTCAGGAAGCCGTGCAGGATGCCTATCGAAAGGCGTTGCGCCGCTTTTTGCACCATCAGCAGGCGGGTACGCCCCTGCCGCAGGAAGCCTTCGATGCACTGCAGGCCGCTTACGCGGAACTCGGAACGCCGGAAAAGAAGGCGGCTTACGACCAGCAGCTTGCCCGGCACGTCGAATCCCCCGCCCCCCCTGCCCGACAAGACCTTGCGTTGAGCGCGCTGTACAGCGCCCCGACGCCATCGTCCAATCGCGCCGCCCTCCCGGAAAACGCAGAATCCGGGCCGGTGATCCACCGGTTTGAATTTACCGGTTCCGGTGGTGAATATTTCCGGATCTGGATCGTCAACCTGTTGCTGACCATCCTCACCGTCGGCATTTACTCGGCCTGGGCCAAGGTGCGGCGGGAGCAGTATTTCCGTCGCAACACCCTGTTGAATGGCAGTGGTTTCGATTATCACGGCAGCCCCACAGCCATCCTGAAAGGACGCCTCATCGCCTGGGGGCTGTTGCTCATTCTGACCATTTCGGAAAAACTGAATCCCAATTATTATGCCATTGCCGTTGTCGTGCTGTCGCCGGCGTTGCCCTGGCTGCTCTGGCGTTCCTTCCGCTTTCGCGCCCGCAATACTTCCTGGCGCGGTCTGCGCTTCGACTTCCAGAGTGGTTATCTGGCGTCTTTCATTACCTTTATCGCTTACGGCCTGCTGACCCTGGTGACTCTGGGGCTGGCTTTTCCGTTGCTGCTTCTGCGCATCAAGCAGTTCATGATTAACAATCTTTCTTTCGGGGGGTTCGATTTCAAAACCGAAGCGACCGCGAAAGATTTTTACATTGTTTTTCTGATTGCTGCGGTGGCGAGCATGGGCGGTTTCGTCGTGATCGGCATCGTGAGCGCCATGCTCATCGCGTCGCTGGCTCCAGTGGGCACTACAGCCGCGATCGTTGTGTTCGTCGTCATGGTTTTTCTGGCGTACGTCGTGATCATGCCCATGGTGATGGTTTATGTTCAGGTGAATCTTGCCAACCGCTTGTGGAACAAAACCAGCCTGTCGAAACACCTGTTCGGGTGCGACCAGCGTTTGTTGGCGATGTTTGGCATTGTCGTTTCAAACTGGTTTCTGATCGTGTTGACGCTCGGTCTTTACTGGCCCTGGGCCAAAATCCGGCTGGCCGCTTACCGCGCCCGGCATTTGAGCCTGGTGGTGGCGGACAGCCTGGACGATTTCGTTGGTTACAATACGGCGGAACAACAAGCGCTGGGCGAGGGGTTCGCTGACGCATTTGACTTTGACATCGCGCTATGAACATGGAAGCCTTCTATTTCGATGGTCGCAGTTCCAAACGTCACACGGTGCGTCTGGAAGCCACATCGGGTCATCTCTGTCTGCACGGGCCGGAAGGCGAACGGCGGTTCGCCTTCGCGGAAGTCCGCGTCTCCGAGCCGCAGGGGCGCGCCCCCCGTGTTCTGCATTTTCCCGATGGCGGCTGTTGCGAAGTCGCGCAAGGCGCGGAACTGGACGCCCTGCTGCAAGCGCTGGGGTACCGCGCCTCCTTCGTCATGCGCCTGCAAAGCAATTGGCCGGTGAGTCTGGGCGCGCTGGTCTGCGTGATCCTGATTCTGGTGGCGGCCTACCAATGGGGATTGCCCCTGGGGGCGGAAATTGCCGCGCCGTACGTCCCTGTCAAGCCCATGCAGCAACTCTCCGACGCAGCCCTGCGCCAACTGGACGAACGAGAGGTGCTGGCGCCGAGCCGTCTTCCCCTTGCGCAACAGGAAAAATTGCGGGGCGGTTTTGCGCGGTTGGTCGCGCTCGATCCGGAACTGGCGTCTTACGCGCCGAACCCGCAGCTGATTTTTCGCAGCGCGCCCGACATCGGCCCCAATGCTTTCGCCATGCCCGGTGGTCAGATCGTCCTGTTTGATGAACTGGTGGACCTCACCGACGACGACGAGGTGCTTGCGGTTCTGGCGCACGAACTCGGCCATTTGAACCGGAGACACAGCTTGCGGCAACTGATTCAATCCTCGGTGACAAGCGCCGTGCTGGCCGCCTATTTTGGCGATGTTTCCGCCGCCGCCGCCTATCTCGCCGGGATCGTGGTCGAAGCGAAGTATTCGCGTGAAATGGAACTGGAAGCGGATGCCTATGGCGCCGCTGCCTTGCGCCAGCAGAATAAATCCCCTCTGCTTCTGGCGAGCGCGCTGGAAAAACTGGAACGTTCGGCGCGCGATGAGGACGACGAAGATGAGGGTGACGAAGAGTACGAAGAGTACGAAGAGGGCGATGCAGCAAGCGAAGAGCAGAACGCTGGCGACGAAGACGAATCTGGCGTTCTGGGCTGGATATCTTCGCATCCCGACACCAGGGAACGCATCCGGCGTTTGAAAGCGCTTTGAGGTCAGTCCTGCGGGAAACCCGCGCGACTATTTCAGCTTGCCGCGCACGACCCGCGTTTTGCCGGGGTCTTTCACCGTGGTGGTGCCGCCGTGACCGCTCAGATTGCCGCAGGCGCAACTGGCCTTGATATGGCTGACGGAGCTGACCACGCCCGAACACACGGTGCATTCGTAATAGATGTCGCCGCCGGTTGGCAGGTCGTCGGGCGATGGAGGCGGCTCTACGGGGTAGAAGTTGTAAATTTTTCGCATGTCGACACCGACCATGGTGAGGCTCCTTGGGATCAGGTTAGGTGTTTTTAAAAGGTCAATCGTTCCGTTCTGCCGCCAGCCGGAAATGGCGATTGGCGGCTTCGGTTTCCTGCAAGGCGTCGAGCAGACGCGCAAGGGCAAGATGGGTTTCGCGGCTGGCGTGGACGGAAAGCGAGGCTTCCAGATAGTTTTTTGCCTTGCCCCAAAGCTGTTGCCGTTCGCACATCCGGCCCAACGCCAGCAACAAGAGGTTATCCTTCGGATGCCGCAACAGCCAGCCATCGGCACGGGCGATGCGCGCCGTCAACGCCTTGCCGGTGGGGGCTGCCAGTTGCCCGTAGAGCGCGGCGAGTTCCGGCAGCCAGTCGTCGCCTTCCAGCGCGGCGATGGCGTTTTCCACAATTTCGGCGGCGGCTTCGTCCGCGCCCGCGTGATGCAGATTGCGCGCGGCGGCCAGCGCCAGACGCGGCGTGCGTTCCTTTTTGGGCAGCGCCTGAAAATAGTCGAGCAATTGAGCGGCGTCGGCCTGCCGCTGCGCCAACGCCTGTTGATGCGCCTTGCGGCGAATTTCCTGCGCCGCTTCGGTAGACATGCCGCCGCGTTTTTCCAGTTGCCGGAGGAGTTTCAATACGCCCTGCACATCGCCCGAACTCTGCCGCGCGCGCATCTCCAGACGCAGGGCGGCGATGTGGCGACCATGCCGGGTTTGCAATTCCTGCAAGTGGCCGAGCGCGGTCTGGGCGTCACCCAGTTCCAGCGCCATTTCCGCCGCGATCATGTGCGTGGCGGCGGTGGTCTCCGGGTTGCTGGCGCGGGCGCGTTCCAGCCAGAGGGCGACTTTTTCGGCCTCACGCATCCGGTGCGCCGAGCGGGCGGCAATCAGCGTGGCGGTGCTGGTGAATTGTCCGGCCTTCCAGGCGTTTTCGGCGGCGCGCAGGGCATGCCCGTAGCGACCGGCGAAAAACAGGCGGATGGCTTCTTCCATTGCGGCCTGCGCTTGCGCCTGCTCGCGTTGCTGTTGGTAGGCGCGCGCCCGTTCGGGCAGACTCAGACTGAAGATCAGGGCGCGAATGACGCCGTAGGCGAGGATGAAGGCCAGCAGCAGCAGGACGATGAACAGGTTGAGGCTGATGCCTGCCTGCCAGGGGGGCAGCACGAACAGGACGAGCCCCTCGTTGTGCGCCAGCAGGGAGGCGGTGACCGCGAGTGCGATAAGACCGAGCAACCAGACAAGGCCGCGCATGGTCAGTGTTTTTCCCGATCGGTTTTCAGGGTCTGCAAGGCCGTGAGGCTGGCGTGCAGGTTGGGCAGTTCCACCGCAATTTCGATGGCGGCGAGTTGTTGCAGACTGGAGGTGGCGGCCTGCACCGCCTTGGCGTCCTTGTTGAAATAATGCGCCAGCCAGCGCTGCACGGCGACGAGTTCGTTTTTGAATGTCCACTGGTCGCGTGAGAGCAGGGCGAGGCGGGCACTCAACAACCGGAGCCTGATGTTTTCGCGCAGGATGCGGCTCTGTTCAGGCGTGAGCAATTCCGGCGTCTGCCGGTCGAAACGCTGGATACGCACCAGACGCCTGATTTCATCCCATGCTTCGCTTGCCAGCGCGCGCCACCAGGAGGGCGCAGCCTCGTCCGGGGGGGTTATGCCAGCGGCGGTTTGTTCTTCCGGCACGACATCCAGCGCGAGCGGCAGGGCATCGATGCCGGAGATGACGTTTTCCAGCCGCAGATTCATGCCCATCACATCGACAAAAGGCGTGTTACGCAGGGTTTCCAGATCACGCGCCAGCGTGCGGCGCAGGTTCACAAAGCGGGAATCCAGGCGGGCGAGGCGGTTGTCGGCGGCTTGCAGGGCGAAAATGGCGGCCTGTACGTTGCCGGAAAGCTGCAAGTGCTGCGCGGCGATATTGACATTCTGCTCCACTTCCGCGAGCAGGGCGTCGTCGCGGCTGACGGCGGCTTCCTGATAAATGCTTTGCAGGGCATTGGCCTGATCCTGAAATTCGCCCAGACGGGCGTCCAGCGCGCCGTATTTGCGCTGCAATTCAGCGGCTTCACGCACGGCCTTGTCAGCGAGGACGCGGCTTTCCTGCACGACGCGATCGTTTTCGGTCAGGCGTTGCGCCAGCTCTTGCCGCGTGTCGGCCAGCGCCGCGCGTGTTTCCAGCCATTGCCAGACGGTCAGCGCCAGCATGACCAGCACCATCCAGAACCAGGGATTAAGCCAGAAAAATCGCCGCGAAGCGGGCGGCGGCAACATGGGAAGTTGAACTTTCGCGCTCATGGTAGTTGTCGATTATAAGCGTAAGCGCCGAGTCCGGCTAACAAACCGCTGTCTTCCGCTTTGGTTGATATGACATGTGTAAAGCCTGCCGCCCGTGCCTTGTCGGTGATGCGCGCATGGGGCGCAAACAACGGCGTGGCGCGCAGGGAAGGCAAGTGTCCGGCGAGATCGAGCAGATGTTGCAGGGCTTCGCTGCTGGACAGGGTGAGCGCGTCGAAGCGACCGGCGGCGAGTTGCGCGCAAAATTCCGCTTGCCCCGCGTTCGGCCCGCTGCGCTGGTAAACGGGGACATAGTCCACCTCGGCCCCGCGTGCGGTCAGGGTTTGCGCCAGTAATTCGCGCCCGCCGCCGCCCCGGAAAATGGCGATTTTTTGTCCGCGCACGGCGCTTTCGGAAAATTCCGGCAGGGCGAGCAGGTGCTCGGAATCGGCGCCTTCCGACGGAAAGAGGCAATCCGTCACGCCTGCCGCCGCCAGCGCGCGGGCTGTGCCCGCGCCTACGGCGACTGCCCGCAGATGGGCAGGCCAGTCCGCGCCCGCCGGCAGGGAGGGAAGGGCATGGCGCACGGCGTTGGCGCTGACAAAAACGGCGAAGCGATATTCCGGTAAGCGGGCGGCAATCCTTAACAGAGGCGCGGGATCGGGACAGGGCGTGATTTCCAGCAGGGGAAAAAGCCAGGCTTCTCCCCCCAGGGCGCGAATGCCCGCAGCCAGTTCCCCGGCCTGCTCGCGGGGTCGGGTGACGACGATGACGCGGCCCTGCAAGGGAAGGGGCGGCGCGTTCACCTTACGTCAGCCGAGCGCGGACAGAATGGCGTCTGCGCCCCGGGCGCGCAAATTGGCCGCCAGTTGCGCGCCCAGACGTTCATCGTCGCCCGGTTCGCCGCAAATCTCGCCTTCCAGCATCGTCTGTCCATCCGGGCTGGCGATGAATCCCCGCAGCCAGAGCTTGCCGTCGTTCAGGAGGGCGTAGCCGCCCAGAGGCACCTGACAGGAACCGCCCAGCGCGCGGGAAAAGGCGCGTTCGGCCTTGACGCAGTGGGCGGTGGGGACATCATGCAGGGACGCGACACGGCTCGCCGCGTCCCGGTGTTGCGTGCAAATCTCGATACCCAGCGCGCCCTGACCGGGCGCGGGCAGCGATTGTTCCGGCGTGAGCACGGCGCGGATGCGATCCCGCAGGCCCAGGCGAATCAGTCCGGCGGCGGCGAGGATGATGGCGTCGTAGTCGCCGGCGTCCAGTTTTTTCAGGCGCGTATCCAGATTGCCGCGCAGACTTCTGATGACGAGACGCGGATAACGGCGGCGCAACAAAGCTTCCCGGCGCAGACTGGAGGTGCCGATGACAGCGCCGTTCGGCAGGTCTTCCAGTCTGGCGTAACGATTGGAAACAAAGGCGTCGCACGGATTTTCGCGCGCGCAGATGGCCGCCAGGGTAAAGCCTTCCGGCATTTCCATGGGCACATCCTTCAGTGAATGCACGGCCAGATTGGCGCGTCCGTCCAGCATGGCGGCTTCCAGTTCCTTGATGAACAGACCCTTGCCGCCGATCTGCGCCAGCGGGCGATCAAGAATCCGGTCGCCCTGCGTGCTCATGCCGAGAATGCGGATTTCGACGCCGGGATTGAGCGCGGCCAGCCGCGTCTGGATATGTTCGGCCTGCCACATGGCGAGGCGGGATTCGCGGGAAGCGATGACGATGGACATGTCGGGTATCAGGGATCAGGTGTTGGCGACGGAAGACGCGGCGGCGTTACGCGGTTGCTTTCGCTGTCTTTTTGCTCCCGGGTTTGGCGACTTTGGGCGTTCGTTTTTCAAATTCAAACCCGACTTTTCCATCCGTGCTCACGACCAGAAAGGCGGAGAATTTTCTGCGGGTGCGGGATGAGATGAATTCTTTTAACAAGTCGGTGCGACCGTCCGTCAGCAGTTTTTGCATTTGCGCGCGTTCCACGGGTTGCAGCAGGATGATCTTGCCGGAGCGGAACGTGCAGCTTTTGTCCGCGCCCACGGATTTTTCACAGACGTAGGCATTGCCGTGTTCATACACGGACGCGCCGCATTTGGGGCATTTGCCCAGGGCTTCCTGGTCGGAAAAATCCACAGGCTCGTCTCCGTGATCGGTCGCGTTCTGACCGAAATCGAATTCGCTCTCGAATTTGTCGTTCAGTTTCAGGCGGGCGGCGAAGGGGCGTCCCATCTTGTTGCGGAAGCCGGTGAGCGGGCCGATCGCGCGTTCGGTGAGCAGAGTTTCGATTTCCGCCGGTTCAAACTGGCGTCCGGCGACGATTTTCCAGAGCGCGAAATCGCAGGCGGAACACTGGAATTTCTTGTAATTCTCCCGCACCACGCCGCCGCATTTGGGACAGGGCGCGGCAAGCACGCCGAAATCGCCGGGGATGGTGTCGGAGTCGTAGCTTTTGGCGCGCTCGACAATGAGCCGGGTCATTTCGGCGATTTCGCGCATGAATTCCTGGCGCGACAGTTCGCCTTTTTCGATGCGTCCCAGTTTCCACTCCCAGTCGCCGGTCAGTTCAGGCGCGGTGAGTTCATTGACGCCCAGCCCCTTCAACAGGGTCAGGAGTGAAAACGCCTTTGCCGTGGGGAGGAGTTCGCGTCCTTCGCGCAGCATGTATTGTTCGGCGATCAGGTTTTCGATGATCTGCGCCCGCGTCGCTGGCGTGCCCAGACCGCGACCGGCCATCGCGGCCTTCAATTCTTCGTCCTCCACCATCTTGCCCGCGCCTTCCATCGCGGAGAGCAGGGTGGCTTCCGAATAGCGCGGGGGTGGCCGGGTGGCGGTGGCTTTGAGATTGACGGCTTCGGTAGCGACTTTTTCGTCGGCCTTGACGGGGGGCAGGTTGCCCGCTTCACCCTCCTGCGCTTCCTTGCCATAGACCGCGAGCCAGCCGGGTTGCACCAGAATCTTGCCTTCGGTCTTGAAGGGGTGCCCTTTTACCCGCGTGATGCGGGTTGTGACCAGATATTCTGCGGCGGGGAAAAAGACGGCGAGGAAGCGTTTCACCACGAAGTCGTAGAGTTTCTGCTCCGGCTCGGAAAGATTTTTCGGCGCTTGCGTGGTGGGGATGATGGCGAAGTGGTCGCTGATCTTGGCGTTGTTGAAAATGCGCTTGTTGGGCAACACCCAGTTCCTCGCCAGCACCTGATGCGCGAACGGGGCGTAGCGGGCGAGCAACACTTCGTCATGGCCTTTGCCCGCGCCTTCGCCGGTGAGCATGGCGAGCGTCGCCTTGACCGTGCCCAGATAATCTTCGGGCAGGCAGCGGGAATCGGTGCGCGGATAGGTGAGCACCTTGTGTTTTTCATAAAGCGCCTGCGCCAGCCCCAGCGTGTTCTTGGCGGAAAAACCAAAGCGGGCGTTGGCCTCGCGTTGCAGGCTGGTGAGATCGAAAAGCAAGGGCGAGAGTTGGGTTGTGGGTTTGGCTTCTTCGCTGACTTCACCGACGCCGCCCTGACAGGCGGCAACGATGGCGGCGGCTTGTGCTTCTTCCCAGATGCGGTCGGCGCGGGCGTGTTCGTCTTCCTTGTCGCTCTTGAAGCGTTCGTCGAACCATTTGCCGGCGTATTCCCCGGCGCGGGCGGCAAAGCTGGCTTCCACTTCCCAATAGGGGCGTGGCTTGAAACCGCGGATTTTCGCTTCGCGTTCGACAACGATGGCGAGTGTCGGCGTCTGCACCCGGCCTACGGTGGTGAGGTGAAAACCGCCGGTCTTGGAATTGAAGGCGGTCATGGCGCGGGTGCCATTGATGCCCACCAGCCAGTCGGATTCGGAACGGCATACCGCCGCGTCCGCCAGACCCCGCATCTCGCTGCCGTTCCGCAGGCGGGTAAACCCGTCGCGGATGGCGGATTGGGTCATGGATTGCAGCCAGAGACGCTGTACGGGTTTTTGCGTTTTTGCGTGCTGGACGATGTAATTGAAAATCAGCTCGCCTTCGCGTCCCGCGTCGCAGGCGTTGATGAGGGCGTCCACATCTTTCCGCTTGATGAGCCGGTTCAGCACTTTCAGGCGCGGTTCGCTTTTTTCGATGGGTTTTAAATCGAAATGCGGCGGGATGACCGGCAGGTGGGTGAACGACCATTTTCCGCGCTTGACTTCGTATTCTTCCGGGCAGGCCAGTTCCAGCAGGTGACCAACGGCGGAAGAAACGACGTAATCGTCGTTCTCGAAATAATCGTCGTGCTTCGTCAGTCTGCCCAAAGCCTTGGCAATGTCGGATGCAACGGAAGGTTTTTCGGCAATGATCAGCTTTTTGCCCATAAATTTGCCCATGCGGCAAGACGCCGCTTCAATAAAAATTGCGGGGATAATACATCAGGGATCAGAAATCAGGGGATAAGGTGCAGAGAATGTTACCGACGCTTGCGTCATCCGCCCCTGTCTTCAGCCGAGTTGCTGATACCGGTTGCCCGGTAAAGGGGCAATCCGGCCCGCCAATTCCAGATCCAGCAGGAGCGCGAGCAGGGTGTCGGCGTTCAGGGTTGTGCGCTGCGCCAGTTCGTCAAACGTGCAGGGGCCGTAGCCGAGTTGGGCGAGCACCCGGGTTTCGCTGTCGGCTGGCGGGGTGGCTGTGGTGGGCGCATCAGGAGGCGTGGGCGCGGCGGGGGGCGACCATACGCCCAGTTCTTCCAGAATATCCTGTGCGGATTCCACCAGTTTTGCGCCCTGTTTGATCAGACGATGACAACCACGGGACAGCGGCGAATGGATGGAGCCGGGAATGGCGAATACTTCGCGTCCCTGTTCGCCCGCCAGACGCGCGGTAATCAGGGAGCCACTCTCCTGCGCGGCTTCGACGACCAGTATGCCGCGCGCCAGCCCGGAAATGATGCGGTTGCGGCGGGGAAAATTGGCGGCGGCGGCGGGGGAACCCAGGGGAAATTCGGAAACGATGACGCCGTGTTCGCCAATTTGTCGCGCCAATTCCTGATTGCGCGCCGGGTATAGCCGGTCGGCTCCGGTGCCGATCACGGCTACGGTTGAACTTGCGCCTTCGCGCGCGCGGTTGCCCGCCGTGAGCGCCCCCCGGTGCGCGGCGGCGTCGATGCCCAGCGCCAGACCGCTGACGATGGTCAGCCCGGCCATTGCCAGCGTACAGGCGAAATCCTCTGCGGTTTTCAAGCCCTGTGGCGTGGCGTTGCGACTGCCGACGATGGCCAGCGCGGGTCGGCGCAGCAAGGACGGGTCGCCTCGCACGTAGAGCAGGGAAGGCGGGTCGGAAATTTCGAGGAGTTGCGGCGGATACTGGCTGTCGGCCAGGGTAATGATGTGGCAGCCGGGTTGCGCCGCCCATTCCAGCGCGGCGGCGATCTTGCGTTCCAGCGCGGCGTGATCGACGTTGACCAGCAGATCTGCTTTGCTGGCGATGACCTTGCGATGCGCGAGGTGTCCGGCGGCGAAGATTTGTTCGGGCAAACCAAAGGCGGCGAGCAGCTTGCGCTGCGATTCGCCGCCGATGCCGGGAATCAGGGTCAGGCGTAGCCAGTCATGCAGGCTGGCGGCGAGACCGGGTTGATCCATGTCAGGGGTTTCTGATGCTGTCCCCGGTTACGGTAGGACGTGCGGCTTCCATCACCAGACCGTAGGAAATACGGTTGAAAACGCGGAAGACAAATACCAGTCCGTTGCGTTTTTCCGGCAGATCGATGGTTTTGTTGTACCCGGTGTCCTTGTCCTGATAAACCGTAGTGCGCTTGGTGTAAATGCCGAGCACATGTCCTGGTTCGATGCCGGCCTGCTCACCCAGGTTCAGGGCGACGATCGAGAACTTACCGCCCACGTCTACGCCGCCATGGACGGAAACCACCTGCCCGGAAACATTATGATCCACCGTGTGCGGCATATAAGAGTTGAGCGTGGGTTCTTCGGCGGGCACCAGCAGGTCGCCCTTGATAATTTCTTCTTTGGCCGAAAGAATTTCCAGCGTGCTGACCTTACCCGGTTCCTTGAGCTGGGCGGTGCCCAGATAAACCACCTCGTAACCCAGAATGTCTCCCGGTTTGCCGCCTGCCTCGCCCGGGACGGGTTCAGGGTCTTCCGTATACGACTTCGTTCTCAGGTAAACCAGTACGGGCGCCATGATGTCCGACGCGGTGACGGTTTCGCTTTCTGGCGGCAGCGGATTTCTGAGCGGCGCGCCCAGACGGTAGACATACCACTTGGGATGGTTTTCCGTGATGCCGAGGGCGTAAATCTCATCGCCGTTGCCCATGACGACACGGGATTCATCCGTACCGATGACGCGCGGCGCATCCTGGAGTTCATTGGGATCCACCACCAGAGGCCGGGAAATGAAAGCTTCGATGGCGTTGGGAGGAATGGAGGGAATGGCCCGGTCAATCAGTTCGCTATGCACTTCCGGCGACAACTTGACGTTGCCGGAACCGGTGAATTGCTTGCCCAGACGCAGGCGAGGCTGACCATCCACGTAATCCAGAAAAACGACATCGCCAGGATAAATCCAGTGCGGATTCTTGATCTGGTCTTTGTTGAGACGCCAGATCTCCGGCCAGCGCCAGGGTTCCTGCAGGAACCTTCCGGCAATGCCCCAGAGGGTATCTCCTTTCACCACGGTATAACGATCCGGCGCATTATTGGCGAGCGGAATGGGGTCGGCGGCAAACGCCACGGCAGCGGTGGCGGTCGCCACAGCCATAAACAAGGCAGATATAATACGGGACATGAAGTTTTCCTCGCGTGCGACGGAACTGCAGGGGCGGGAAACAGCCCGGTGTTGTTGAACAACCGCGAGCCATTTCGGGAAGCTCATGCCGTTCCAATTCTCGAAAGTGCTTGAGATTCTGCACGTAATCATTTAATTGAGCAAGTATTATTCTTTATGGCCTTACTCCCGATTTTGCGTTTTCCCGACTCCAGACTGAAAAAAGTCGCCGCGCCGGTGGAAAAAATTGACGCCGACGTGCGCGCTTTGGTCGCTGACATGGCGGAAACCATGTACGAAGCGCCGGGCATCGGTCTGGCCGCCACTCAGGTGGATGTGCACCGGCAGATTGTCGTGATCGACATTTCCGAAAGCCGCGATGACTTGCTGGTGCTCATCAATGCCCGCATCACACGCAAAAGCGGTACGCAGGTCTATGAGGAAGGGTGTCTCTCCGTGCCCGGCATCTATGACAAGGTGGAACGGGCGGCGGAAGTCACCGTTGACTATCAGGGGCTTGACGGCCAGTCGCACACGCTGGACGCCGACGGCCTGCTCGCCGTCTGTATCCAGCACGAACTGGATCACCTGCAAGGCAAGGTCTTTGTGGAGCGTCTCTCCCAGTTGAAACAGACGCGCATCAAGACCAAGCTGGCCAAGCAGGCGAAGATCACCGCATGAAGCTGATTTTTGCGGGCACGCCGGAATTTGCCGCCATCGCCCTCGCCGCCCTGTTCGACGCGGGTCACGAGATCGCGCTTGTCCTGACCCAACCTGACCGCCCGGCGGGACGGGGGATGCAATTGCAGGTTTCGCCGGTCAAGGCATTGGCGTTGCGGCATGGCGTTGAAGTCTTGCAACCCCTTTCCCTGAAACAAGACCCGGTCGCCAGGAGGCGCATTGCGGCGGTTGAGGCCGACGCGATGATTGTCGCCGCCTACGGCCTCATCCTGCCGCAAGACGTGCTGGACATGCCGCGCTTTGGCTGCCTCAACATCCACGCTTCCCTGCTGCCGCGCTGGCGCGGCGCGGCCCCCATCCAGCGCGCCATTCAGGCGGGCGACGCGGAAACCGGCGTCGCCATCATGCAAATGGAAGCCGGACTGGACACCGGCGCGACGTTTGCAGCCGTCCGCACGCCCATTGCCGCTGACGACACCGCCGCCCGCCTGCACGACCGGCTGGCTGAAATGGGCGCGCGTCTCATTGTGGATACCCTTGCCCGCCTGCCGCTGTCCGCCGTGCCGCAGGCGAGTGAGGGGATTACCTATGCCGACAAAATCAACAGGGCCGAGGCGTGGCTGGACTGGAAGCAAAGCGCACTCGTGCTGGATCGACTGATACGCGCTTTCCAGCCCTTTCCGATTGCTCAGACCCGTTTTCAGGGTGAAATCCTGAAAATCCACGCCGCGTACCCGAATGGCGCGAATTGCGAAAAAACAACAGTTGCGCCCGGCACCATACGGATTGCCGACAAAACCGGCGTCACCGTCGCCTGCGGCGAAGGAACGCTGACCCTGACCGAACTGCAACGACCCGGCGGCAAACGCCTGCCCGCCGCGCAATTTCTGGCGGGTTGCGCCGCGCTCAAGGCAGGCGTCTGTTTTGACGCGGGTTGCGGCGCGGCTTGAAACCCGGCGTTTCGCGCCCATTTACAACAACCGTCACCGTCCATTTCCCCGATTCAAGGAGTTGCTTTCATGTTCAACTGGTTCAAAACTGCCCTGCTGATGGCCGCCATTACCGCCCTGTTTGGCGTGCTGGGCGCGGCGATGGGGGGCACGCAGGGCATGTTGTTGGCGCTGGCGCTGGGGGGCGGCATGAATCTTTTTGCCTACTGGTTTTCCGACCAGATGGTCTTGAAGATGTACAAGGCGCGCGCGGTCGACGAGACTTCCGCGCCCGCTTTTTACAATATGGTGCGCGAACTGGCCGGAAACGCCGGGTTGCCGATGCCGCGTGTCTATATCATCGACGAGACGCAGCCCAACGCCTTTGCCACCGGGCGCAACCCGGAACACGCCGCTGTCGCCGCCACAACCGGCATTCTTTCGCTGCTGTCGCCCCGCGAATTGCGTGGCGTCATGGCGCACGAACTCACGCATGTCAAACATCGCGACATCCTCATTTCCACCATTTCCGCCACGCTGGCGGGCGGCATTTCCGCGCTGGCCCATTTCGCCATGTTCTTTGGTGGGCGTGATTCCCGTCGCGCTCATCCGCTTGTCGGGCTTCTGGTGGTGATACTCGCGCCTCTCGCCGCCAGTCTGATTCAAATGGCCATCTCCCGCGCCCGCGAATTCGAGGCGGACCGGGGCGGCGCGGAAATCAGCGGCGATCCCGACGCCCTCGCCGATGCACTGGAAAAAATCAGCGCCCGCGCCCGCAGCACCCCCATGCAAACCGCCGAAGCGCACCCGGAAACCGCGCAGATGATGATTATGAATCCCCTCGCGGGCGGTGGTTTTTCCAACCTGTTCTCCACCCACCCGCCGACAGCAGAGCGCGTCGCCCGACTGCGGGCGCTTGTCAGGGTTCAGGGATCAGAAAAGTAACCGGCGCTTCCGCGATGCGATTGTGGTCGGGCGGCATCCACGATACCGCTGTCGTTGACATGCGGCGCAAGGTAGGGCGGCATCGTAGAAACCGCCGTTCGTTGGCATGCGGCGCGCTCGGAGAGCGCGCCCTACCTGAACCCGCCCTACCTGAACCCGTCCTGACCTCTGATCCCCGAAACCTGTTGTTCCTCAACAACACCTGTTTGTCTTTTTCCTGACAGGGAGGCGCTTTCTTCCTTGCGGATGTCGTTGCGCCCCTGCTACAGTCCGCCTACCTTGATTCCCGTGCCGTACGCATCCTGTGTGCGGCGCGGATTTTTCGAACGTGTTTTTTCAACCTGTGGAGAAATATCCATGCAAAAGAAACTGATTGCACTGGCCGTGGTCGCTCTGGCTTCCGGCGCCGCTTTCGCTCAATCCAATGTCACCATCTACGGCTCCGTGGATGTCGGCTTTTCTCATCGTGGCGACAACATCAATGACCATGTTGGCAGCCAGAACGCCATCGACTCCGGTCTTTCCGGTGATTCTCTGATTGGCTTCAAGGGGGTTGAAGACCTGGGCAATGGCGTTTCAGCCCTGTTCGTGCTGGAAGCTGGTTTTAGCGCTGATGATGGCAACCATACCGAAAACGGCAAGCTCTTCGGCAAACAGGCTTTTCTGGGTCTGACCGGTGGCTTTGGCACCGCCATCGCTGGTCGTCTGGTCGCTCCCCGTTACTCCCTGCTGGCTGCAACCGATCCGTTTGCTGATGGCACCGTGGGTCGCTTCAACAATGTGTACAGCGACACTCAAACCGCTAACGTGGATCGTGTCGACAACGCGGTGGCCTATGTTTCGCCCAGCTTCTCCGGCTTCAATGTGACCGCCGCCTATTCCACCAGCGCCCTGTGGCAAGAAGGCACGTTCGCTGGTGTGGACAACGATGGCGATCTGCGCGTCTACACCATTCTGCCGCGTTACACCAACGGCCCTCTGGACATCGGTCTTGCCTATCAAGGGATTCGTGGTAAAGACAGCACCAAAGATGCCAAGATCAAGCAATGGACACTGGCTGGTTCCTATGACTTCAAGGTTGTCAAGCTGGCTGCTTTCTACGACAGCTACAAGGATCAAGATGGCTTCGCAAGCCAAGCTTTGGATGGTTGGACCACGACTTTCACCAGTACCAAGGATGTCAAGCTGAAAACTTGGGGTTTGGGCGTGACCGTTCCGTTCGGCAAACATGCTATTCTGGCTTCCTACAACCAATCCAAGTTTGATTGGCATCTAGACGGTAAGTCCAAGCAATGGGCCTTGGGTTACACCTATAGCCTGTCCAAGCGTACCAACTTCTACGCTGCTTACTCCGACATCAGCAATGACGATGGCACCAATGACGCTAAGCGTGGTACCACCGTGAGCGATGCCAACAACTATGGTGACGGCTACCAAAATGGCTTCCAGTTCGGTCTGAAGCACAACTTCTGATCTTCCCGGAGAACAGCAAGTCAAAAAACGGACGCTTCGGCGTCCGTTTTTTTGCGCCTTCGCAAAACCCCGATGTTCTGGAAAAAGGTGGTTCGGCAGGAGGGTAGGTGGTTTAGGTAGGGCGCTTTCTCCGAAAGCGCCATCGTCTACATGCGGCGCGCTCGGAGAGCACGCCCTACCAGAAACGCCCTACCAAAAACACCCTGCCAGAAACGCCCTGCCAGAAACGCCCTGCCAAAAACTTCTGATCTCCCCGGAGACAAGCAAGTCAAAAAACGAACGCTTCGGCGTCCGTTTTTTTGCGCCTGACACAGCGGGTGTGACGCCGCGCCGCTATCCGTTACCAAGGGCGTCTTCACCGGAATTGACGGAGCAGCCCGTCGCGCAACATGCTGAACGGTTTCAGCGGGGTTGGATCGGGCGCGCGCGCCGGGTGCGCCGCATAACACCTGTTTTCCGCCTTCTTATGCGGTAAAATGCCGCTCCACCATGATTTATCCACTCTTACGTCGCGCCCTGTTCGTCCTGGAAGCCGAGAAGGCTCACGGGTTCGGTTTGTCCGCGCTCTCTTTTTTGCATGCGGGCGGGCTTTCCGGCCTGCTGGCGGATCGGCGCGTACATGACCCGGTGGAGGTCATGGGACTCAGCTTTCCCAACAAGGTCGGTCTGGCGGCGGGGCTGGACAAGGATGGCGCGCATATCGACGCGCTGGCGGCGATGGGCTTCGGGCATATCGAGGTGGGCACGGTGACGCCGCGTCCGCAACCGGGCAATCCCCGTCCCCGGCTGTTCCGCCTGCCGGAAGCGCAGGCCATCATCAATCGCATGGGTTTCAATAATCAGGGCGTCGATGCGTTGCTTGAGCGGGTAAAACGCGCGGAATTTGTCCGGCAGGGCGGCGTTCTGGGGATCAATATCGGCAAAAACGCCGATACGCCGATCGAAAAAGCGGCGGAGGATTATGTGTTGTGTCTGCAAAAAGTCTATGCCGTTGCCAGTTATGTCGCGATCAACATTTCCAGTCCCAACACGAAAAATCTGCGCGATTTGCAGCAGGACGCGGCGCTGGACACGTTGCTTTCCCGTCTCAAGGCGGAGCAGCGGGTGTTGGCGGAGCAGCAGGGACGTTATGTGCCGCTGGCCCTGAAAATCGCGCCGGATCTGGATGAGGCGCAAATTACGGCGATTGCCGACGCCGTGCGGCGGCATCGCATGGATGGCGTGATTGCCGCGAACACCACGCTTTCCCGCGTGGGGGTTGAAAAACTGCCGCATGGCGACGAAGCGGGCGGGTTGTCCGGTCAACCGGAATTCCGGCTGGCGACGACAACGCTCGGCAAGCTGGCACACGCCTTGCAAGGCGAAACCCCTCTGATCGGCGTGGGCGGCATCATGAAGGGCGAGGACGCGCGCGCCAAAATTGCCGCCGGAGCGCGTCTGGTTCAGCTTTACACGGGTTTCATTTATCATGGGCCGAAGCTTGTCCGCGAGGTCGCCGCCAGTTTGCAAAACAATGCACCAAACAACGCGCACGGCGCGGCGAGCTGATGCCGATTTCACTTGAGTTTTTATGACGCACTATTTCCTTTTGCTCATTGGCGCGGTACTTGTCAATAACGTCGTTCTGGTCAGGATTCTCGGCCTCTGCCCGTTCATGGGCGTGTCGAAGAAGCTGGAAACCGCCTATGGCATGGGGGCGGCGACCACCTTTGTGCTGACGCTGGCGACCGGGGCGAGTTTCATCATCGACCATTACCTGCTCATCCCCGCCGGGCTGGAGTACCTGCGCACCCTGTCGTTCATCGTCACCATCGCCGCCATTGTGCAATTGACCGAGATGGTCATCGCCAGAACATCGCCCGTGTTGCAGCAGGTGCTGGGCATTTATCTGCCGCTGATTACCACCAATTGCGCGGTGCTGGGCGTGCCGCTCCTGAATATCTCGCATGGCTATGGGTTTGTGGAATCCCTGCTTTTCGGCGCGGGTAACGCGCTGGGGTTTTCGCTGGTGCTGGTGCTTTTCGCCAGTATGCGCGAGCGGGTGGACGCGGCGGATGTGCCGCTGCCTTTCCGGGGCGCGGCGATTGCCATGGTGACGGCGGGCTTGATGAGCCTTGCCTTCATGGGTTTTGCGGGATTGGATCGTTAGTCATGGAAATTCTGATTGCCATTGCGATCATGGCGCTGGGCGCGCTGACGCTGGGCGCGGCGTTGGGCTACGCCGCCACGCGCTTCAAGGTCGAAGGCGACCCGCTGACGGACAAAGTCAACGCCATTCTGCCGCAAACGCAGTGCGGCCAGTGCGGATTCCCCGGCTGCAAGCCCTATGCCGAAGCCATCGCCAAAGGCGAAGCGGAAATCAATCTCTGCCCGCCCGGCGGCGACGAAGGGGTCAAAAAACTGGCTGAATTACTGGGGCGCGAATACAAGCCGTTGGCGGCGGCGGCAGAGGAGAAAAAACGGGTCGTCGCCGTCATCCGCGAAGACCAGTGCATCGGCTGCACCCTGTGTATTCAGGCGTGCCCAGTGGATGCCATCGTTGGCGCGGCCAGACAGATGCATACGGTGGTGGAATCCCTGTGCACCGGCTGCGAACTGTGTCTGAAACCCTGCCCGGTCGAATGCATCGACCTTCGCGCCTTGCCGGAAACGCTGGATGACTGGAAGTGGCGGTATCCGGTCATCCCCGTTCGGGCGGTTCACTATGCGATTCCGGTCGCGCAGGGGGCAAGGTGCTGAAAAATCTGTTTTTCTTCCCCGGCGGCGTCAAGCCCGAACACCACAAGCAGGAATCCGTGACCCAGCCCATTGCCGCCGCGCCCCTGCCGGAACGTCTGATATTGCCCCTGAAGCAAAGCGTCGGCGCCGCGCCGCGTCCCGTCGTGACGGTGGGTGAAAAGGTGTGCAAGGGACAGCCCATCGCGGCGGCGGAAGGCTGGATTTCCGCCAGTCTGCACGCGCCGACCTCCGGCACGGTGGTCGATATCGGCAATTACCCGATCGCGCACCCTTCCGGCCTCGCCGTGCCCGCCATCGTGATCGAGGCCGACGGGCGGGACGCGTGGGGCGAACATGCGCCACTGGATTATGAAAAACGCTCCCCGCGCGAAATTCAGAATTATCTGCAAGCCTTCGGCGTGGTGGGTCTGGGCGGCGCGACATTTCCCAGTCACGTCAAACTCTCCACCCATACGCCGGTCGAGGAACTGATTATCAACGGCGCGGAATGCGAACCGTATATCACCTGCGACGACCTGCTGATGCGCGCGCGCGCGGCGGACATCATCGCGGGCGTGGCGTTTTTGCGCGATGTGCTGAACGCGAAGCGAGTGGTGATTGCGATTGAAAACAACAAGCCGGAAGCCGCCGCCGCCCTGCGCGCGGCGGCAGCGGCGAAGGGTGAAAACTTCACCATCGGCTGCATTCCCACCTGCTACCCGGCGGGCAGCCTGAGACAACTGATCTACACCCTGACCGGCAAGCGCGCGCCGACGAATGTGCTGCCCGGCGAGCTGGGCGTGCAGTGTTTCAACGTCGCCACCGCCTACAGCGTCTGGCGGGCCGTGGCGCACGGCGAGCCGGTCATCCGTCGCGTCGTGACCGTGAGCGGCAATGTGCGCGCGCCGCAGAACTGGGAAGCGCCGATTGGCATGGCGATGGATGCCCTGCTGCAACTTTCCGAACCGCTGGCCGACACCGACGGCGTGATCGTCGGCGGCCCGATGATGGGCTTTTCCGCGCCCACCCTGAATGTGCCGCTGATGAAGGGCAGCAATTGTCTGATTGCCCGTTCGCCGAAGCTGTTCCCCGCCAGACCGCCGGAATCGCCCTGCATCCGGTGCACCTCCTGCGCCCAGGCGTGTCCGCAGGGCTTGCAGCCGTTTGAACTGTACTGGTGGAGCCGCGCCAGAAATTTCGCCAAGGTCGAGGAATACGCGCTGTCCGAGTGCATCGAGTGTGGCTGCTGCGCCTATGTTTGCCCGGCGTCCATTCCGCTGGTGCAGTATTTCCGCTTCGCCAAAAGCGAGATTCGCGCCGCCGCCAAAGAACAAAAAATGGCCGAAAGCGCCAGGGCGCGCTTCGAATTCCGGCAATTCCGCGCCGAGCGCGAAAAAGCCGAACGCGCGGAAAAACTCGCCCGCGCCGCCGCAGCCCAGGCCGCGAAGCTGGAGGCGGCGGGGGGCGCGCAGCATGACGCGGAAAGCGCAAAACAGGCCATCATCGCCGCCGCCGTGGAGCGCGCCAGTGTGGCTAACGCGGCGGCAGACAGCGCGCAGACAGAAAACCATTGACCATGCCCATCATCAGTTCCCCTTATCTCCACGCGCAAAACGCCAGCACGCGCGGCATCATGCGGCGGGTCATGCTGGCGCTCGTGCCCGGTATCCTCGTCTACACGACCCTGATTGGCCCCGCCCTGCTGGTGCAGATTTGTCTGGCCAGCGTCGCCGCCCTGATTTTTGAAGCCGCCTTGCTGAAACTGCGCGGCATACCGGTGGCGCGTTTTCTGGACGATGGCTCGGCGCTGGTGACGGCCTGGCTGATCGCGCTCACCTTTCCACCGTTGTCGCCCTGGTGGTTGACCGTGACCGGCGTGTTTTTCGCCATCGTGGTCGCCAAGCAACTGTACGGCGGCCTTGGACAAAATCCCTTCAATCCGGCCATGGTCGCCTTCGCGGCCTGCATCATCGCCTTTCCCGCCCTGATGTCGCAGTGGCCGGCGCAGGGGTTGTCCCTGCCCTTCGCCAATCAGATGGAAGTCATTTTCGGCTTCGCGCCGCGTCTGGACGCCCTGTCTTCCGCCACGCCGCTGGATGCCATCAAGACGGCGTTAAAACTGAACACCGTCGGCGACAACATTCAGGAACTCCTGATGCGTCAGGACCTTTACGGCACCTTCGCCGGGCGCGGCTGGGAATGGGTGAGCATGGCCTACCTGTGCGGCGGCGTGCTGCTGCTCATGATGGGCGTCATCACCTGGCACACGCCATTTGCCTTCATCCTCAGCATGACGGCAATTTCCAGCCTTTGCTGGCTGATCGACCCCGGCCGGTTTTCCGATCCGGTTTTCCACCTCTTTTCCGGCGGGGCCATGCTGGGCGCGTTCTTTATCATCACCGACCCGGTTTCCGGCTGTTCGACGCCGAAAGGTCGCCTGATTTTCGGCTGCGGCGCGGGTCTGCTCGCCTACCTGATCCGGGTGTTCGGCGTCTTCCCCGACGGCATTGCCTTTGCGGTGCTGATTATGAACATCGGCGCGCCGCTGATCGACCATTGCACCCAGCCCACGGTATTCGGACGGCGCAAGGGCAGGGAGGCATAAGCGATGAGCGAAATCCAAACTCCCGATGCTTTGCCGCCGGCATCAACGCCCGGCGCGGTTCGCGTCACGCTGAAGACAGCGGGCATTCTGCTGGCCTTTGTCGTGGCGTTTACCAGTCTTCTGTCCGTCGCGCAGCAATGGACGCGCCCGGCCATCGAAGCCTCGCTGGCGGCGGAAAAGATGAAATTCATCAACGAAGTGCTGCCTGCGGGGGGCTATGACAACGATTTGCTCGCCGACACGCTCACCCTGCCGCCGACGCCGGAACTGGGGCTTGCCGAAGCAAGCCGGGTCTATCGCGCCCGTCTGGATGGAAAACCCGTCGCGCTGGTGCTGGAAGCCGTCGCCCCGGACGGTTACGCGGGTGATATCCGCCTGATTCTGGGCGTCACGGCGGCGGGCGAAATCACCGGCGTGCGCGTCGTCCAGCA
This sequence comes from Zoogloeaceae bacterium, assembly GCA_031273565.1. Taxonomy (GTDB): domain Bacteria; phylum Pseudomonadota; class Gammaproteobacteria; order Burkholderiales; family Rhodocyclaceae; genus Azovibrio. Next base: position 25,258 of record JAISRR010000087.1, read on the forward strand.
CAAGGAAACGCCGGGTCTGGGCGACTACATCGACCTGAAAAAAGACAAGGACAAACAATACCCCTGGATCGTGCAGTTCGACGGATTGAAGTATCCCGATGTGCCGGACGAGGAATGGAAAGTGAAAAAGGACAGGGGGCGTTTTTACTACCGCACCGGCGCGACCGTTTCGCCGCGCGCCGTCATCAAGGCGGTGCACCGCGCCATGCAATTTGTCGTCGCCCATCAGGCGCGACTGTTCGAGGAGGCCACGCCATGATGAACCGTGAAATCTTCCGCAGCATTGCCTGGAATGGCCTCTGGAAGCAGAACACCAGCTTTGTGCAGATTCTGGGGCTTTGCCCCTTGCTCGCCATTTCCACCAACATCGTCAACGCCGTGATGCTCTCGCTCGCCACCCTGATTGTCATGGCGCTCTCCAATGTCGCCGTGTCCTTACTGCGGCGCTGGATTCCGCATGAAATCCGCATTCCGGTGTTCATCCTCATCGTCGCCGCACTGGTCACGGTCGTCGATTTGCTGTTCAACGCCTGGTTCCACGAGCTTTACGTCATCCTGGGCATTTTCATTCCCCTGATTGTCACCAATTGCATCGTGCTCGCCCGCGTCGAAGCCTTCGCGGGCAAGAATCCGCCGCTGGAATCCACGCTTGACGGCGTTTTCATGGGCCTCGGCATGCTCTGGTCGCTGGCCTTGCTGGGCGCGCTGCGCGAACTGATTGGCGATGGCACCCTGTTTTCCGGCATCGATCTGGTGATTCCCGGCGCGGAGGCGTTTCGGATTCTGCCCGAAGCATATCCCGGCTTTCTGCTGGCGGTGTTGCCTCCCGGCGCGTTCATCCTGCTCGGCTGCCTGATCGCCGGGAAAAACTGGCTGGACATCCGCGCCGCCGCCCGCCAGAAATCCCGACCTGCCGCGCCGCCTGCGGCGACCGCCGAAAACGCTGTCGTCCCCTGAAGCGTCGCGCAATGAATCCACAACGCCGCCGCGAGATTTACGAACGCCTCAAGTCCGCCAATCCCGCGCCGACAACGGAGCTGGCGTATCAGACGCCGTTCCAGCTTTTAATCGCCGTGCTGCTCTCGGCGCAGGCGACGGATGTCAGCGTAAACAAGGCGACCCGGCGGCTTTTTCCCGTCGCGCCGACGCCGGAGGCCATGCTGGGGCTTGGGGAAGCCGCCTTGATGGAGGCCATCAAAACCATCGGCCTCTATAAAACCAAGGCCAGGAACGTGCTGGCGACCTGTCGCATTCTGTTGGAACAGCATGGCGGCGAGGTGCCCGAAAACCGCGAGGCGCTGGAGCGTCTACCCGGCGTCGGGCGCAAAACCGCCAATGTGGTGCTGAATACCGCTTTCGGCCATCCCACGATTGCCGTCGATACCCACATCTTCCGCGTCGCCAACCGCACCGGTCTTGCGCCCGGCAAGGATGTGCGCGAAGTCGAAGACAGGCTGACCCGCTTCACCCCGCCCGAATACCGGCAGGACGCCCACCACTGGCTGATCCTGCACGGTCGCTACACCTGCAAGGCGAGAAAGCCCGCATGCGACGTTTGCCTCATCGTCGATTTGTGCGAATGGAACGCGAAGGCGGTTTGAATGTTAAATTTGCTGTTCTGCCCTTGAACTCCAGAGTCGCCCATGTTTGCCCCTTCCCGTGACGAAGTGCGTCGGTTTTTTTGCGACGCCCACAAAAAACAGCAGGAACGCCTGCCTTTGAGCGGCGCGGAACTTCCCGCCGCCGATGTCATCGCCCGCCACCCGGAATACCACGCCCTGCTTGCCGACCCGGAAGCGGCGCAACAGGAATGGACGCCGGAGCGGGGAACGATGAATCCTTTTCTGCACCTTTCCCTGCATCTGGCGATTGCCGAACAACTCTCCATCGACCAGCCTCCCGGCATCCGCGCCGCTTTTACCAGATTGACCGGGCGCATGGACGCGCACGCCGCCGAACATGTGCTGCTGGAAGCCCTGGGCGAAATCGTCTGGGCTGCGCAGCAGCGGGGCGTTGCGCCCGACAACGAAAGCTATCTGGAAAAAATCCGGAAATATGGGGCAGAGGACAGCCGATAGCAAAATTTCCGGCGCTTTGCGCCGCAAACCGACTGTCTTCAGCCTTCCGTCCTGGGCTAGAATGTCCAACTCATTACGACCCGGAGAATTCCCATGCCCATTGTTTCCATGCGCCAGTTGCTCGACCACGCCGCCGAGCATGATTACGGCCTGCCTGCTTTTAATGTCAACAACATGGAGCAGGTCTGGGCCATCATGGAAGCCGCCAATGAACTCGACGCGCCAGTCATCATGCAGGCTTCCGCCGGAGCGCGCAAATACGCGGGCGAGGCCTTTCTGCGCCATCAGATTCTCGCGGCGCTGGAAGCCTATCCGCATATTCCTGTCGTCATGCATCAGGATCACGGGCAGTCGCCCGCCGTGTGCATGGCGGCTATTCGTTCCGGGTTTTCGTCTGTGATGATGGACGGCTCGTTGCTGGCCGATGGCAAGAGCGTCGCCAGTTACGCCTACAACGTGGAAGTTTCGCAAAAGGTGGTGGAGTTTTCCCATGCCATCGGCGTTTCCGTGGAAGCGGAACTGGGCGTGCTGGGTTCGCTGGAAACCCTGCAGGCGGACAAGGAAGACGGGCACGGCGCGGAAGGCAAAATGAGCCGCGAAGACCTGCTGACCAATGTCGAGCAGGCCGCCGATTTCGTGCGTCAGACCAACTGCGACGCGCTGGCCATCGCCATCGGCACCAGCCACGGCGCGTACAAATTCACCAAGAAACCGACCGGCGACATTCTTGCCATCGACCGCATCGCCGAAATTCACGCCCGCATTCCCAACACCCATCTGGTCATGCACGGTTCTTCTTCCGTGCCGCAGGAGTTGCTGGCGGAAATCCGTCAGTTTGGCGGCGACATGAAGGAAACCTACGGCGTGCCGGTGGAAGAGATTGTCGAGGGCATCAAACACGGGGTGCGCAAGGTGAATATCGACACCGACATCCGGCTGGCGATGACGGGCGCGATTCGCCGTTATCTGTTCGAAAATCCCGGCAAGTTCGACCCCCGCGATTACCTGAAACCGGCGCGCGAAGCCGCCAAAAAAATCTGCCTCGCCCGCTATCGCGCCTTTGGCTGCGAAGGTCGCGCCAGCCAGATCAAACCCCTCCCGCTGGAAAAAATGGCCGAGCGTTACGCCAACGGCGCATTGAACCAGATCGTGCGCTGATCCGCCCGCACGTGATTACGGCACACGCGCCATCCGGTTACATTCTCGCCCGACTGTTGATCGCCCGCTGGCGGAATCTGCCGATTTCGGCGCGCGCTGTCGTGCTCATCGCCGTCATCGGGGCGCTCGCCCCCGATTTCGACATGTTTTATTTTTATCTCGTCGATGCCCGGCAGACCCATCATCACCGCTATTTCACGCACTGGCCCATCGTCTGGCTGAGCCTGATCGGGCTGTCTGCCCTGTCTTTTCGCTTCATCCGCCCGGCCTGGGCGTTCAGCGCCCTGTTGTTTTGCGTCTGCGCTTTTCTGCATCTTATCCTGGATACGCTGGTGGGCGACATCTGGTGGTTTGCCCCGTTTCAGGATAAACCCTACGCGTTGTTCACCGTTCAGTCCCGTTTTTCCCCCTGGTGGCTCAATTTCTTCCTGCACTGGTCTTTCGTCGCCGAACTGCTCATCTGGGCATGGGCTATCCGGTTGTATTACCGACATTAGCCGCGCATCCCCGGCCATCCCCGTTGCTTGCGATGGACGCTGCCGGCGACACCGAGGTTGTTTCCCACAGCAAAGCCCAATAGAATCCAGAACTGGCTTTACCCCAACCCATCAACCAACGGAGAAATACAACATGACACATCAACTCCCCGCCCTGCCGTACGCGCAGGATGCCCTGGCGCCGCATATCTCAAAGGAAACCATCGAGTATCACTACGGCAAGCACCACAATACCTACGTGGTCAATCTCAACAATCTCATCAAGGACACCGAATACGCCGAGCTGTCGCTGGAAGAGACCATCAAAAAAGCGCCTGCTGGCGGCATCTACAACAACGCCGCGCAGGTGTGGAATCACACGTTCTTCTGGAACGGCATCAAACCGGACGGCGGTGGCGCGCCCACCGGCGCGCTGGCCGAGGCCATCAACAGGAAATGGGGTTCCTTCGATGAATTCAAAAAGGCTTTTCAGGCTTCCGCCGCCGGTAATTTCGGCTCCGGCTGGACGTGGCTGGTGAAAAAGGCCGACGGTTCGGTCGACATTGTCAACACCAGCGCGGCAGGCAACCCGCTCACCACCGGCGACAAACCGCTGCTCACCGTCGATGTCTGGGAACACGCCTATTACATCGACTATCGCAACCAACGCCCGAAATACCTTGAAGCTTTCGTGAATTCCCTCATCAACTGGGATTTCGCGGCGAAGAACTTCGCTTAACCCTCTTGCGCGGGCGATCTGATGCTGACCGCCCGTTCAGCATTTTTGACCGAAAGGAAAATTTCATGCCTTGCCTGTCGGTTTCCCCCCTTTCTGTTTTTCTGTTCCTGCTCTGCGGGGTTTTCTCCGCTGGCGTCGGTGCGGACGGGCGCGAACTTCTGTACGCCTTCACCGTGACCAACAGCGAAGACGACGATCTGACGGGATTCCGCGACGCGGCGGGGCAAGTTGTGATTCCACCGAAATTCACCGCGTACCTGACCCCGGCAAAACGCTTCGATGCCATCATCGCCGTGCACGAACCCGGCGCGGATGGCGCATTCGGGCGCAGCTACTACCTCACCCGGACAGGCCGGGAAGTCGGCAAGGGCGAGATGCACGTTTTCGACAATGCCTTCGATTGCGAAAGCGAAGGTTTCATCCGCTTTCGTCGCCGCGACACGGACAAGGTCGGATTGTTCGACAGGAGCGGCGATATCGCCATTCCCGCCGACTACGACGAAATGAGCAGGGTCACGAACGGCATGGTCGCCGCGTTACAGGACAGCCGCAAAATTATCCACGGCGAACACTACTCCCGTTCGGGCGGCAAAAGCATGTTGCTCGACACGCAAAACCGGGTGCTCGTCACGCCCTTCGTGGAAAGATTGCTTTACGAACTCGATTTCACCGATCTCACCATCAGCGACACGCCCGATCCCGCGCCGGAGCGGGTGAATTTGCAGGGCGTGGACGGGCGTTACTACGCCTTCGCCCATCTGGAAAAATCCTTTCGCCGTTGGCTGGAAACCGCCCTGCCGGAAAATTTCGACCACGCCGCCCTGAGCAGCGTCCTCTTCGAGCATGTGGTCTTCTCGGACAGAACCGAAGGTTCCAGCTCCATCATGGACAAGGCCAGCTTCGCCGACCGCTACCTTGCCCTGATTCGCGACAGGCTTGCCGTTCTCCGCCATCCTGACGCGGATTATTTCATCGTCCAGAACAGCATTTCCTCCTTTTCTGACCTTCCGGGCAGCGAAAAATATCGCGACAACTGCGGCGATCTGTCCACGCGCCATCCTGTCATGGCGCTCATCATCAATTACCCGAATGAACCCTTGCGGCAGGATCATTTTTACTTTCTGCGCACCGAACAGGGCTACCGGCTCATCGAAGCCGCGCTGTAAGCAGAGAAGCCAGAAAACAGACAGGGCGGCTTGAAGCCGCCCTGTCCCCGCCGATTTGGCAGGATGGGTTCAGGTAGGATGGATTCAGGTAGGGCGGTTTCGGAGAAACCGCCCTACCTTTGCGCCTCAGAAGAAGCGATCAGTTCTTTTGCCGGAAATCGTCGTGGCAAGCCTTGCAGGTGCCGCCGACCTTGGCGAATTGGGCTTTCACCGCAGCGGCATCGCCGGTGGCGGCGACTTTGGCGAGTTCGTTGGCTTCCTTGTTGAAGGCTTGCGCCACTTTGGCGACCGCTTGCGGTTGGGTAAAGAATTCCGGCTTGACGGCAGTCTTGACGCTGCCCACGTTTTTTTCAGAACCGGGAACGTACAACGCGCCCATGCCGGAGTTGGCGATGGCGGCGATGGTGTTGGCGGCGGTAATGACGTCGGCCTTGTTGTAAGTGCCTTCGACATTGGCCTTGATCTTGCCCATGCTCCAGCCCAGATAGCTGTAGCCGGCCTGACGGTATTTGATGGCCTGTTCGGGTTTCAGCGCCTGTTGGGCGAACGCGGCGCTGGTGAAGGCCAGGGCGACGGCGGCGAAAGTGATTTGTTTCAACATGTGATGTTCTCCGTGTAGTAATGATTTTGCGTTTGTGGGAACCCGCCCCGGACAGGCGGGAGAGCACGGATTATAAGACAGTCATTTTTTAATTTCGCGGATTTTCGTTACGCCCGTCCGCATCTGTTACATATTTGTTCGGAATGATGCATCACAGGGCGAACCGGTGTTTGATTCGCAACACCGGCGCGCCTTCCGCAATGGACAGCAGGCGGTCGATGTTGGGGTGTTTGCCGGGATTCAGACGGGCGTCTTCGGTGTGTCCGGCGTAGAGTTCCAGCCCCTTGCGGGCGGCTTCCGGGGTGAGGGAACCGTAAGTCTGGGCGAGATGGTTGTAGACCGCCACGGAACCGGCGCTCCCCGGCTTGTTTTCGATGCGGGCGACTTCGTTTCCGGTCGCGTCCAGCAGCAGGATGGCGGCGATATGGGAAACGCCGGGCATTTTTTTCAGGTTTTCCGCAAAACGCATTTCAAATGCTCCGCGCCAGTTCAGCGGCCTTGCCGATGTAGTTCCAGGGCGTCAGTTGCAAAAGTTCGGCTTTGGCGGCGGCGGGGATTTCCAGCGCCTGCACGAAAGCTTGTATCTCCGCGCGGGAGACGCGGGCGCCACGGGTCAGTTCCTTCAGTTTTTCGTAGGGCTTGGCAATTCCGTAACGGCGCATGACCGTCTGGATGGGTTCGGCGAGCAGTTCCCAGTTGGTTTCAAGGTCGTCCCGCATGGCCTGGGCGTTCACTTCCAGTTTGTTGAGGCCGCGCAGCAGGGCATCGTAAGCGAGCAGCATATAGCCCAGAGCAACCCCCATATTGCGCAGCACGGTGGAATCGGTGAGGTCGCGCTGCCAGCGGGAAACCGGCAGTTTTTCGGAAAGATGGCGCAACACTGCGTTGGCAAGCCCCAGATTGCCTTCGGAATTTTCAAAATCAATCGGATTGACCTTGTGCGGCATGGTGGAAGACCCGACTTCGCCCGCCTTCACTTTTTGCCTGAAATAGCCGAGCGAAATATAGCCCCAGATGTCCCTGTCCAGATCCAGCAAAATGGTGTTGGCGCGGGCGAAGGCGTCGAACAATTCGGCCAGCGCGTCATGCGGTTCGATCTGGATGGTATAGGGATTGAATTCCAGCCCCAGACGTTCGACAAAGCGGCGGGCAAAGCTTTCCCAGTCGAAACCGGGATAGGCGACCTGATGGGCGTTGTAATTGCCCACCGCACCATTGATTTTGCCTGTGAGACTCACCGCCGCAATGCGGGCGCGGGCGCGTTCCAGCCGATAGACGACGTTCGCCAGTTCCTTGCCCATGCTGGAAGGCGTGGCGGGCTGACCGTGCGTGCGACACATCATCGGCGTATCGGCCAGCGCGTGCGCCAGTTCGCGCAGGCGGGCGATGATTTTGTCCAGCGCGGGCAGCAGGATTGCTTCCCGCGCCGCTTGCAGCATCAGGGCGTGGGAAAGATTGTTGATGTCTTCGGAAGTGCAGGCAAAGTGGATAAATTCACTGACGCGGGTGATTTCGGCGTTGTTTTCAGTCTGTTTTTTTATCCAGTATTCCAGCGCCTTGACATCGTGGTTGGTCGTCGCCTCTTCCGCCTTCACTTCGGCGGCCTGTTCCGGGCTGAACCCTGCCACCAGCGCATCCAGTTCTGCGACGGTGGCGGCGGAAAATGCGGGGATTTCGGCGAAATGCGCTTCGGCGGCCAGCGCCTTCAACCATTCGATCTCCACTTGCAGACGGCGATGGATCAGGCCGTATTCCGAGAAATGCGCGCGCAGCGCATCCACCTTGCCGGCGTAGCGACCATCAAGCGGAGAAAGGGCGGTAAGAAGGGATGAAGACATGGGGAAAAATCCTTTGCGGCGACAGGAAAACAAACGGCGAATTTTACCTTACAGGACGTTTCACCGGCGAAAATGCCGCAACATGTGGAGAAAGGGCGTTCGCATCGCAGGACGCCATTCGGCATACAAGGCGGCTTGACTTGATGCATTGAGGCTACGCGGGCTTGTCGTAATTTGCGTAAACGGAACGCGCGATTTTTTCCCTGCCGGCCCAGGTTTCAACCACGGTGCGCCTGTTGTCCTCCACAAGTTCAAAGCGCAGAGGCGTTTCCGTCAAGGGGCGGTCGCTGTGCAAGCGTCCGGTGATGGCATCGTCCGCGACCTCGAAACTGAAATACAGCGTCGCGTCGGTTGTGTTTTGCATGAGCAGGTTCTTGTAGCCATACACCACCGTGGCATCGCAGCCCAGCGGGGTGAAGCGTTCCGCATCGCGGTAGAGGTCGACGGAGTGATTGCTGCGTTCCACGATCCGCAATCCGGTTTTCAGGCCAAGGTGATACAGGATGCCCGACAACTGGCACAGGCCACCTCCGTCTTCTTCCACAAGGCGACCTGCTACCAGATTGCGCCCCGGCAAATAGCCGTTTTTCGCCGAAGGTTCGCCAATCATGTCCCAGAAAGAGAGGTAATCACCCGGCTGAAAAACGAAACGGCTGATTTTTTCCGCTGCCCGCCGCAGATTGCGGATTTTGTTGGCCGAAGTGGCGGTGACAAAAATGGGTTGGGAGACGGAAATTGCGGCGTCAAACAGTTCCTTTTCGCGCAAGCGCCCCATGCGCAAAACATAGCCTTTCAACAAGTAGCGCAGCCGCATTTTCCACAGCGCAACCTTAAGGCGCAGAAAACGCGGGACACGGTTTTTCAGACGCTTCATCGGGCGCAGGCAAAGATGGTATGAGAAGCGTAACGGCGTAGCGCCGGGAAAACGCGCAACAGCAGGTTTTCCACCGCGCGGGCAGGGGGGCGTAACACGACCGGAATGCGATGCACGGGCAACAGGGCAATGCCGGCTTCCGCCACGCGGCGCAGCGGCGCGAACGTCCTGTCGATGTCTTCCGGAGCGTAGGCCGTTGCGCCGTGCCAGCCTTGCGCTTGATATTTCGTCACTTTGCGGCGCAAGGCGGAAGGCGCGTCAAAAATGAAAACCCCGTCCTCCCGCAAAACCCGCGTCACTTCAGTGGCAAGCCGCTTTGCGGTTTCAGGCGGCAAATGCATGAACACATGCAGACAGATGACCGCCCGGAATGCCCCGCTGTCAAATGGCAAGGTTTGCCCGTCAAACAGGACAAAGGTTTTTTCAGGGAAATTGGCGCGGGCGGCTTTCAGCATTTCCAGCGAAATATCCGCCCCATGCGTGCAACGTTCCATGAAGCGTCCGGTTCCGCAACCCAGACTCAACATCGCGCCGTCGCCCGGCAAATGGCGGTTCAGGAAGGCAGCCTCCTGTGCGTGCAGCCAGGCGCCATAACTATTGGCAAAGCGCGAACGGTCGTAATCGGCGGCGATGCGGTCGTAGTAATCCATAACGGTCTTCATATTGCCGCCTTCCGAAAAAACAGGGGGTAAAGTGTTTAATACTGTCTGATTCTATTCTGAATCGTAGCGTGCCTTTATCCAGCAAACCCCCATCCTGTCAAACCTCATCATCGCGCCATTGCCGCGCGCCATCTCCGAGCAGGCCGATGCAAAGTCGCAGCAGGCCGTAGCTTGACCAGCGCAGCAGGCGGGAATAGAGCGGCTGGCGGCGCATGTCATGTCGGGTGAGTTCTTTCGCGCCTTCGGCAATGGCCGCGTTCAGGCTGGCGGCAAGTTCGCCGGCAAAGCCTTTGTCATCGACGACGATATTGCCTTCCTTGGAGAGCAGCAGGCTGAAAGGGTCGATATTGGATGAGCCTACCGTCGCCCAATGGTCATCCACCACAGCGACCTTGGCGTGCAGGAAACTTTTTTGATATTCAAAAATGCGGATGCCTTCCACCAGCAGGGCTTCGTAGAGCGCCTGGGTGGCGTAACGAAAAACAGGGTGATCGCTTTGCCCTTGCAGCAGCAGCGTAATCCGGACACCCCGCGCCGCAGCGGCCTTGAGGGCATGCCGGAAACGGGCGCCGGGCAGAAAATAGGCATTGGCGATGAGCACCGATTGTCTGGCGTTGTGAATGGCGTTCAGATAAGCCCTGGCGATGCTGTTGCGGTGGCGGATATTGTCGCGCAACAGAAAAGCGGCGCGTTGATGTCCCGGTTGCTCCGGCACGGCGGAAACCGGATCAGGATTCGGCAGGCGGTAGCGTCGTTTGAAGCTGGCCCAGGCGACGTTTTCCCACATCCGCCGCGCTGCCTGCCGAATGGGCGCGACCAGCGGCCCTTCCACTTTCACGGCGTAATCGTAGCGGGGACGGTGGGCGATGGGCGCGTTATTGTCGTCGATGATGTTGATGCCGCCCACGAAAGCGATTTGTCCGTCGATGACGACCAGCTTGCGATGCAGGCGGCGCAGATGAAAGCGGCGCAGGGAAAAATTGCCAATGAGTTTGCGGTAGGTCAGGTGATGCGCGCCGGTGACTTCCAGACGGGCGCCAAAAATTTCCGGGAAATCCCGCGCTCCAAAACCATCCACCAGCACCCGCACGGCAACCGCGCGTTCGGCGGCGCGGACAAGAGCGGCGATAACGGCGTTGCCCACTTCGTCGTCGGCAAAGATGTAGCTTTCCAGAAAAATTTCCCATTGCGCCTGGTCGATGGCGGCGAGCAGGGATGGAAAATATTCCGCGCCGGAATTCAGGAGCGTGATGCGGTTGCCGTTGAGAAATTCAGCCATCCGCGCCTCGCTGTTTCACGGGCAGGAGAGCATTCGCGTGAGCGCCAGCTTCGCCAGTTCCGCCTCGTGCGGCGGAACGACAATGGGATTGACCGTGTTCCCGGCGGCGAGGTTTTCCAGTGTCCAGGCGAGATGCTGCGGGTCGATGCGCTGCATGGTGGAGCACATGCAGATGATGTCGGACATGAAGTGCACGGTTTTGTTCTGGGGCGCGACTTCCCTGGCGAGGCGCTCCACCAGGTTTAATTCCGTGCCCACCAGCCAGCGCGTGCCCGTCGGCGCTTCCTTGATGGTCTTGACAATCAGTTCGGTGGAGCCGACATAATCGGCGGCGGCGCAGACTTCAAAATTGCATTCCGGGTGGGCGATGACAATGCCTTCCGGGTGACGGGCGCGAAAAGCGTCGATTTGACGTTTGTTGAACATCTGATGCACCGAGCAATGCCCCTTCCAGAGCAGGATTTTTGCCCTGGCGATGGCTTCAGGCGTCAGGCCGCCCAGAGGCAGGTCGGGGTCCCATATCTGCATTTCGTCCAGGGCTATGCCCATGTTGTGCCCCGTCCAGCGACCCAGATGCTGGTCGGGAAAGAACAGGATTCTGGGACGTTGCGCGAACGCCCGGCGAGCGATAAGCCCGGCGTTGCTGGATGTGCAGACGATACCGCCATGTTCGCCACAAAAGGCTTTCAGATCGGCAGCGGAATTGATGTAGGTGACGGGCGTAAAACTCGCTTCGACATCCAGCGATTCACCCAGTTCTCGCCAGCAACGTTCCACTTTGGCGAGATTCGCCATGTCAGCCATCGAACAGCCCGCCGCCAGATCGGGCAGGATGGCGGTCTGTTCCGGGCGCGACATGATGTCGGCCACTTCCGCCATGAAATGCACGCCGCAGAAGACGATGTTGGGCGAATCCGTTTCTGCCGCGAGACGGGAGAGTTTCAGGGAATCTCCGGTCAAATCCGCATATTGATACACCTCGGCGCGCTGATAATGGTGGCAGAGCAACACCACTTCCCTGCCCAATCGCCTGCGGGCGGCGCGGATGCGGGATTCGCATTCGGCGTCGGAAAGCGCGCCGTAGGCGTCAAAAGATAAAAGCGCCATTTTCTACTGGAACCAGGGCAGGCCGGCCAATCGCCAGCCGCCAAGTTTGCCGCGCTGCTCATTGGCGTCCCGGTCGCCCTCGAAGCCTTCCAGCACGTTGTAGCAGGAAGAATAGCCCTGCCGCGCCGCCTCGCGGCCTGCTTCGTCGGAACGCTGACCGCTGCGGCAGATCAGCATCACCAGCGCCTCCTTGTCGACCTGGGCGCGCATCTGGCGGAAGAAATTGGGATTGAGCGCGCCGTTCGGATAGAACGCCCATTCGATTTCCACCGCGCCGGGGATGCGCCCCACAAATTCCAGCTCGGCGCGGGTGCGGATGTCGACCAGCTTCGCGCCGGGCGCGAGCTGCCATACGTCATGAGCTTCGGCGGGCGTCAGCGCGCCCGCATAGGGGAGATTCATGGCCTGTGCGCGTTCCTGGGCCAATTGCAGGATGTCATTGAGTTTTCCCATGGGGTTGAACATGTGTAATGAGTGTTGGAGCGGATTGCGAGTATAGCGCATCGGAAATTCGCGTGTATTCCGGATATTCCGGGGCACAGGGCAATCGCATTTGACTTTCAGGTCGCCTCCAGAACCAGCAAGCCCGACAAGCCGGATCGCGTGGGAGAGGTTCGGTGGTTTTGTGTCGGGCGCTCAGGCTGCGATTCCGGGAGGCATTCGCGCCGTTGGTCGACGCGTTCGACTTTTTGGCGTGAAGCCGTAAAGGGAGGGCGGGATCGAAGAAACCGCCATCGTTGACATGCGGCGCAAGGTAGGGCGGTTTCTCCGAAACCGCCGTTTGTTTAACATGCGGCGCTTTCGGAGAAAGCGCCCTACCTGAACCCGCTCAGGCTGCGATTCCGGGAGCGCGGGGCACCAGCCCCGCATGGTCCACGGATGACGCGGGGCTGGGGCCCCGCGCTCCCAGGAGGCATTCGCGCCGTTGATCGGCGCGTTCGACTTTTTGGCGTGAAGCGCCGCAAACGATACTGCCACCTCATCAACCGCTGATTGAAAACGCGTTTCCTCAAAAGCTGACGACATCTGCGTGTGCAATTGCCCTGTTCCGGGGCATTTTCACGTTCATTTTATGCACAATTTCGGTGCGCCCCAAAACGGGGTTTTGCACCCTTATGGTGCGAACCGACCGCCATGTAAATGTATGCGTCTGCGTTCTTTCCTTGTGGCACAATGCCAGGCTCGTCGGGAAAAGTTGGGCATGGTTTCTGCTAACCTTCCCGTCACCGTTTTCTCATTCCCCGGCAGTGCCGGTTTCCCGTTTAGGAGAGTTTGCAAATATGGCTACCGTTCAGGACGTTCTGAAGCTGATGAAGGACAACGACGTCAAGTTCGTCGATTTTCGTTTTACCGATACGCGCGGCAAGGAGCAGCACGTCGGCGTGCCCGCCAGGGTTGTGGATGAAGACAAGTTCGAAAACGGACACGCTTTCGACGGTTCCTCCATTGCGGGCTGGAAGGGTATCCAGGCTTCCGACATGCTCCTGAAGCCGGACCCCGAGACCGCCTTCATCGACCCTTTCTTCGATGAAACCACGCTGGTCATCACCTGCGACGTGGTTGACCCCACCGATGGTCGTGGTTACGACCGCGATCCCCGTTCCATCGCCAAGCGCGCGGAAGCCTACCTGAAGTCTTCCGGCGTGGGCGATGCCGCCTACTTCGGCCCTGAACCCGAATTTTTCATCTTCGATTCCGTGGAATGGAAGACGGACATTTCCGGCTCCTCCGTCAAAATCTTTTCCGAAGAAGCCGCCTGGGCTTCCAGCGAAAAAATCGATGGCGGCAACATCGGCCATCGTCCCAGCGTCAAGGGCGGCTACTTTCCCGTCCCCCCCGTCGATTCCTTCAACGACATCCGCGCCGCCATCTGTCTGGCGCTGGAAGAATGCGGCGTCGAAGTTGAAGTGCATCACCACGAAGTCGCCACCGCCGGGCAAAACGAAATCGGCACCAAGTTCGGTCCTCTGGTGCGCCGCGCCGACTGGACGCAGGTGTTGAAGTACGTGGTGCACAACGTCGCGCATCAGTATGGCAAGACCGCCACCTTCATGCCCAAGCCCATCGTTGGCGATAACGGTTCCGGCATGCATGTGCACCAGTCCATCTGGAAAGACGGCAAGAACCTGTTTGACGGCAACGGTTACGCCGGTCTGTCGGAAACCGCCCTGCACTACATCGGCGGCATCATCAGGCACGCCCGCGCCCTGAACGCCATCACCAACCCCGGCACCAACTCCTACAAGCGTCTGGTGCCCGGTTTTGAAGCGCCGGTGAAGCTGGCCTATTCCGCCAAGAACCGTTCCGCCTCCATCCGCGTGCCTTTCGTTTCTTCCGGCAAGGCTCGCCGCATCGAAACCCGTTTTCCCGACCCCATCGCCAATCCCTACCTGTGCTTTTCGGCCTTGCTGATGGCCGGTCTGGACGGCATCCAGAACAAGATTCACCCCGGCGATTCCGCCGACAAGAATCTTTACGACCTGCCGCCGGAAGAAGACGCCAAGATACCGACCGTGTGTTCCAGCCTGGAAGAAGCCCTGGTCTATCTGGACAAGGATCGCGAGTTTCTGACCCGTGGCGGCGTGTTTTCCAACGACTGGATTGACGCTTACATCGCGCTCAAGGGAGAAGAAGTCACCCGGCTGCGCATGACGACTCATCCGGTGGAATTCGATCTGTACTACTCCTGCTGACCGGGACAGGCAATCGCAAAAACGGAGCCGCAAGGCTCCGTTTTTCGTTGGGACTTCAGGCTTGCTTCAGTTTCCTCGCGCCTGCCGCAGTTGCTTGAACAGCGCGTCGATCTGGGGTTTCACTGCTGTCTCGTTCGGGCAGGCCGCGTTGGTTTTTTGATGCTGAATCAGGGATTGTTGCATGGCATCCTTGAAGATTTGGTCATAGGTGATGTCTGCCGTTTTGGGCAGGGTCTTTTCCAGCTCCTGCGTGATGCGATTCATCGTTGTCTGCTGCCGGCAGGCAAGCGCGACGCCGTTGATTTTCCCCAGTTCTTTCACTGCATCGCCCCCCGCAGGCGTTGCCGCAAACGCAGGCACGGCAAACAGCAGGGAAACGAGGGTGCAGGCAACAATTACTTTTTTCATTCTCTACTCCGAATAAAAACTCAGACCGGTAATGCGTTATCATACGCCGCTCATGCCATTCATGGGGCAACCCGCTTACATTTTCTCTACCTTCAACCGGATTCTTTTGTAATCGTCATGGAAAAATACAGCCGCACGCTGTTTGGAGCGTGCCTCTGCTGGTTTGGCGTGAACCTGACGCTGGTTCAGACAGAAATCGCATTGGCGGAGCAGGCAATCATGGAAGAAATCGTTTTGGGCATGGGTTGTTTCTGGGGCGCGGAAAAGCGCATGTCAGAACTGCCCGGCGTATTGGATGTGGAAAGCGGCTTTGCCGGTGGCGACGCGCTGCGGGTCGGCTATCAGGATGTGCTCGCCGCCGAGCGAAGCTTGCGCGTGGGCGAGGATGTCCGCCGCAATCACGCCGAAGTCGTGCGCGTGCGCTTCGATCCCGCGCGGGTCAGCCTGGAAGAAGTGCTGATCCGCTTCTGGGAAAACCACGACCCCACCCAGGGCAACCGTCAGGGCAACGACCTCGGCAGCAACTACCGCAGCGCCATCTATTACCGGAACGACAGCCAGCGGGAAACGGCGCTGCGCACCCGCGATATCTACCAGCAGGCGCTCACGGCGGCGGCGTATCCGACCATCACGACGGAAATCCTGCCCCTGCGGAACTACAACCGCGCCGAGGACCTGCATCAGGATTATCTGCTCAAGAACCCGGACGGCTATTGCGGATTGGGCGGCACGGGCGTCGCCTATCCCGGAACCGCGCGGCAGACCGTCCCGGATTCGGCGACGCCGCTCGCGCCATCCGCGCAACCGGCCCAGGCGCTGAATGCCGACCAGCTTACTTTTGCGCGTCAACTGGTGGTGTTTGAAGCCGAAGACTGTCCCTGGTGCAAAAAATTCCACGCCGAAATCCTGTCGGACTGGCAGGCCGCCGTGCCGATTGCCGCCAGCCTGTCCCCGCAACCGCCGCACGCGGGAGCAATGGTCTGGCAACTGGAAAAGGCGCTATTCGCCACGCCCACCATTGTGCTCTTCGAGCAAGGCCGCGAAGTTTCGCGTTACACCGGTTACAACGGCGACAAGGAACGTTTCTGGCAATGGCTGGGCTATCGGCTCCTTGACCCGGAAGCGCGTCGCATCGCCTTTGAGCAGGGCACGGAACCCGCGTTTGCCGGTTCGCATCTGGACGAAAAACGCCCCGGTGTGTTTGTCGACCCCATCACCGGCGCGCCGCTGTTTCGTTCCGACAGCAAGTTTGAAAGCGGCTCCGGCTGGCCGAGTTTTTTCACGCCCGTGGAAGGCGCCATCACCCTGCATCCCGATCATTCTCACGGCATGGTGCGTACGGAAGTCCGCAGCGCCAGTTCCGGCATTCATTTGGGTCACGTCTTCGACGACGGCCCTCCCCCGACCGGAAAGCGCTACTGCATCAATGGCAATGTGCTGAAGTTTCAACCGCTTCAGGTCACAGGGGAAAAGTGACGCGCCGTAAATCGAAAGTCAAGCCGGGGCAAACAGGCGTTCCAGTTCCACGCCTGGATCCGGGGCGCGCATAAAAGCTTCGCCGATGAGGAAGGCGTGCACATCCCTGGCTTGCATGGCTTTGACATCTTCCGGGGTGAGGATGCCGCTTTCGGTGATTAGCATCCGCTCGGCGGGGATGCGCGGCAATTGCGACCAGGTCGTTTCCAGACTGACTTCAAAGGTACGCAGATTGCGGTTATTGATGCCCATCAGCAAGGTGCTGAGGTTTTCGAGTGCGATGTCCAGTTCTTCACCGTCGTGGCTTTCCACCAATACGGCAAGGCCAAGTTCCTGCGCGATGCCTTCCATATCCTGAAGCTGTCCCGGCGAGAGCGCGGCGACAATGAGCAGGATGGCGTCCGCGCCCATGTTGCGCGCTTCGTAAATCTGGTAAGGCTCGACGATGAAATCCTTGCGGAGCACGGGTAACTCGCAGGCGGCGCGAGCGGCTTGCAGGTATTCCGGCGAACCCTGAAAATAGGCGCGGTCGGTCAGCACGGAAAGACAGGCCGCGCCATGCCGGGCGTAAGAGGCGGCGATGTCGGCGGGACGAAAATCGGGGCGGATGACGCCTTTCGAGGGGCTGGCCTTCTTGACCTCGGCGATGACCGCCGCCTGTTTTTTGACCACCCGGTCACGTAGCGCCTGGACAAAATCGCGCGTGGGCGGCTGATCAAAGGCTTCGGCACGCAGTTCTGTTAGCGGGCGGGCTGCCCGCGCCGCCGCGACTTCCCCGACCTTGGTGGCGAGGATTTTTTGGAGAATATCGCTCATAATGCAGCGTTCTTACTTGAATTTGCGGGTAAATTGCACGAACTCGTCCAGTTTGGCGCGCGCCGCGCCGCTGGCGATAATCTCGCGCGCGAGGACGACGCCCGCGCCGATGTCGGCAACCTTGTTGGCGGTGTAAAGGGCAACGCCCGCGTTCAGGGTCACGATGTCGCGCGCCGGGCCGGGCTGGTTGTCCAGGGTGGAAAGTACAATCTGGCGTGATTCCTCGATGCTGCCCACCTTGAAATTGCGCTGTCCGGCCATCGCGATGCCAAAATCTTCCGGGTGGATTTCGTATTCGCTGACCACGCCATTTTTCAGTTCGCCCACCATTGTGGACGCGCCCAGGCTGACTTCATCCATGCCATCCATGCCGTAGACCGTGAGCACATGTTTCGCGCCCAGACGCTCCATGACGCGCACCAGAATGCCGACCAGATCGGGGTGAAAGACGCCCAGAAGGGTATTGGGCGCGTCGGCGGGGTTGGTGAGTGGCCCCAGAATGTTGAACAGGGTGCGCACGCCCATTTCGCCGCGCACGGAGGCGACGTTTTTCATTGCGCCGTGATGACGGGGGGCAAACATGAAGCCGATGCCCACGGCTTCGATACACTCGGCGACCTGTTCCGGCGTCAGTTGCAGATTCACGCCCAACGCGTCAAGCGCGTCGGCGCTGCCGGACTTGGACGAAACACTGCGGTTGCCGTGCTTGGCGACCTGTATCCCTGCCGCCGCCGCGACAAAAATGGTGGAAGTCGAGATATTGAAAGTGTAAGAGCCGTCGCCGCCCGTACCGACCACATCCAGCAGATTTTCGCGCGCCCCTTTCACCGGCACCCGGGTCGCCAGTTCGCGCATGACAGTGGCGGCGGCGGAAATTTCGCCGATGGTTTCCTTTTTGACCCGCAGCCCGGTCAGAATCGCCGATGTCATCAAAGGCGAAACCTCGCCCGCCATAATCTGACGCATCAGCGAAACCATTTCGTCGTAGAAAATTTCGCGGTGTTCAATGGTGCGCTGAAGCGCCTGTTGTGGAGTAATCATGGCATTTTTCTGGCAGTTAAAGGATTTTCAGACATTTTTTAGGAAATTTTCGAGCAGGTCGTGCCCGCGTTCGGAAAGTATGGATTCGGGATGGAATTGTACGCCCGCAACGGCAAGGGTTTTGTGGCGCACGCCCATGATTTCGCCGTCTTCTGTCCATGCGCTGATTTCGAGACAATCGGGCAGGCTTGCCCGTTCGATGGCCAGCGAGTGATAGCGCGTGCAGGCCAGCGGGTCGGGCAGGCCGCGAAAGACGCCGGCATTGTTGTGCCGCACCGGAGAAACCTTGCCGTGCATCAGTTTTTGGGCGTGCACCACCTTGCCGCCAAAGGCTTCGCCGATGGCCTGATGTCCGAGGCAAACGCCGAGAAGCGGAATTTTGCCCGCGAACGTCTTGATTGCCGCCAGCGAGATTCCCGCCTGCGCGGGCGCGCAAGGGCCGGGGCCGACGAGCAGATAATCCGGCTTTTGAGCGGCAATTTCGTCTAACGTGATGGCATCGTTACGATAAACACGTACTTCCTGCCCCAACTCGCCAAAATATTGCGCGATGTTGTAGGTAAAGGAATCGTAATTGTCGATCATGAGCAGCATTTCGGGTCTTCCTCTTTTCTTGATGGGATGTGCCTGCCGGAGCAGCCACCCCGCCCCGCGCGGCGGAGAGAAAACAAAGAGAAGAAGCATACCACTACGGACATCAGCAGTCAGGGCAAACGTGCGCTGGACGATGCTAACCGGAGATTCGGATTCAATCCGGCAAAACCGACGGCGCGGGGCAATCCAGACTTTGCGCGAAAGCGCGGACGAGTTCGGATTCGGCGACCGTAATCTTGCCATCGTGTTCCACGGCGGCGACGCAGGCGGTCAGGAGTTTTTCGCGGAAACGTGGCGTGGCGTGGGCGAGGTGGTCGAGGGCGGCTTCGATGGCTTTGGGCGAGAGGGCGCTTTTTTCCGGGAAATGCAAAGAAACATCGATCGGCGCGAGGGCGGCGGCGTGTTGGAAGGCGGCGGTGATGGCGGTTTCGTCGCGGTTTCCGGCGCGGACGATGAGCGAGAGCAGCAGGGCGACATCCGCATTCAGGCGTTTCAGTTGCAGCGCGGCAAAGGCGGATTTGCGCGGGAGCAGAACGTGTTTCAGGAGGCAGCCGAGGGCGAATTCCGTGGTGGAAACCCGGCCATCGGCCTTGACCAGCGCGTCAATGCGCGTCAAAAAATTCTGACGCTCCGCCAGCGGCAGGTCGCGCAGGGTAGGCAGGGCCATATCCAGCAGGGGCAGGCGTTGGCGCTCATCCACGCGGGTTTCCAGAATCTCCCGTTGCGACTGGATGTCGACGGAATGTTCTTTCAACAGGCGCAACTGGGTTGCCCGGATTTGAGGGGAGGAAGACAGCAACAGGGCATAAACGGCGGCCATTGCGCCAGCGGGCGTTGCCAGCGAGGTTTTCTCCGGCAGGACAGCGAGCACGGACTGGGCGTAGTCCAGCGGCGAGGTGGCGGAAGTTCCCTCCTGCGTACTCTGGGCGGGTGTTGCGCGCGTTTGTATTTTTGTGTCTTCGGCGGCGATTTCGTCCGCAGGCAAGGGGCGGCGGGGAATTGCCTCCACGGGGAAGGCGCGTCGTAGCTGGCGAGTCTGTTCGAGGCGTTCTTCTATGGGCGGATGGGTGGCGAACAGGGCGGCGCTGTCGCTTGCGCCAAAAAACATGTGGCTGGCGGCTTGTGCGTCAGGATGGTGGATTTCCGAACCGAATTGCTCGATTTTTCGCAGTACGCCCGCCAGCGCCTCCGGGTTGCGGGTGTATTGTACAGCGGCGGCATCCGCCAGGGTTTCGCGCGCGCGGGAAATCCCTGCCCTGGCGAGCTGGCAGAAAAACACGCCGCAGGTGCCGATGAGGTATAGCGGCATGGTGAGTGCGGGAAGCATGAACCAGATAAGAAGCGGAGACATGATTAATCCTGCAACCTTTCCAAACATATCGGCATCGACATACACCCTGTCGT
The DNA here is from genome assembly GCA_031273565.1 of Zoogloeaceae bacterium. Classification (GTDB taxonomy): domain Bacteria; phylum Pseudomonadota; class Gammaproteobacteria; order Burkholderiales; family Rhodocyclaceae; genus Azovibrio. The sequence continues at coordinate 45,668 of JAISRR010000087.1, forward strand.
TAAAAAAAAGCAGGATGTGCATGCTGATATAGAAGAGCGCCGCGAATGCGGGTATATACGAGGCAATATTTTCGCGGAGTAAATGCAGATGTTGTTCGTATGCGGCCTCTATTTCCTTCCCCGGAGGAGAAGATTTGATTTCCTCATTCATGTACCCCTTCTGCAAATTGAGGGATACCAGTCTGTGCGACGCGGGAATGATCTGAATGCCGTGTAAAAGCGCAATCAGCCGCAGGTTCAGGCGAGCGTCGCCATTGACGATGTGGCTGATTTCATGAGCGATGAGCGCCTGCAATTCCTCGCGGGAGAGTCGTTCCAGCGCCCCGCGGGTGACGACGATGGCGCTGCGGGAAGTATCCTGACCAATGGCAAGGGCATTGATACCGGTTTCTTCCGGCAGCACAAACGCCAGGGGCGGAATGACGCCCGCCGCAATCGACATTTCATCGAGCACATTCAACAGCCGCCGCTCCAGCGGGTTTTTGCCCGGGCGCGTAATACGCTGACCGCCCAGTTCCCGCGCCACGGTAAACGCGCCATTGCCGGCAAGACGCGCCGCTTTTGCCAGCGAGCCAAAAACGATGCCGCCCACGATCGCCAGCAATGCCCAGAGCAGGGTTTTGACATCCGGAAAGGTGTAGAACAGCGTATCCCGCCATGTCATGCCTGACACCGCCGCCAGCAACGCCAGCGAGCCGATCGCTACGATCATGTTGTACGCGAAGTCCCCCTCTGTTTCTCCGTTCTTTTTTTTCTTGCGCGAGTGTGCGCGCGCTATAAAGAAAAGTGAAATGGATAAGGGAACCATCATCAAGGCAATGGGATCTATCCGCATGGAGGCGGCATTCCAGAGGAAAGAAATTACCCGCGTACCAAAATACGATAATCCCGCCGTTACCAGCACCGCCAGCGTAAAACAGAAGGCCAGCCAAAGGGTTCTGCGCCGTGATTTAAGTTGTTGTCCGAAAAAGTCCATCATGTTCTCCTGAAGGTTTCTGAAATCCGGCGCGGATGTTGCGGGGCTGGTGCCCCGCGCTCCCGGAAAAGCGCGCACTCGACCAGAGCCAGTCTTCCGGTCTGGCGCAGAGCCTGGCCTTGACCGGGTTGTTGTGGATATATTCAATCGTGGCGGCAAAATGCCGTTCATCGCGCATGAAACGATCCCAATAGTCGGGTTGCCAAAACCTGGGAGCGCGGGGCACCAGCCCCGCCTTGTCGTTTGGGGTGAGGCTGGCGCCCCGCGCTCCCGGCAAGCCCAACTCTGCCGTGTGCGCCAATGCCCAACGACCGCTATATGCCTTCCATGCCCGCACAATTTGGGGAAGCGCGCTCATTTGCTGAATCAGCACATGCACATGATTCGGCATGATGCACCACGCAAACAATCGGTAGCGCACGCCATCCGCACGCAAAAAACCTTCCTCCACCACCTTTGCCATTGCCGGATTTTTCAACGCGCACGACCCCAGCCTCGCGTCCAGCCACGCTTCAATTTGCACGCGCTGGCGTTTTTCCCGTTCGTTTTCAGGAATTTTCAGACGCGCCAGTTCTGCTTTCAATTGCCGTAATTTTGCCTGTGGCAAAGCGTCGGCCAGACGAAAGGTTATCGCCTGCACGAAATGCCATTCATCCCGATGCGGCAGATGGCCGCGCGAACGCCATTTTTCTTCTGCCATCGTTCATTCTCCTGTTTCACGATTCTTTTTCATCGAGCGCCGGGACTGCCAAATCCTGGGAGCGCGGGGCACCCGCCCCGCAATGGCCGGTATCGCTGCCGCCACCGTTGTTGCGGGGCTGGTGCCCCGCGCTCCCAGGGACACGGCGGCGCGTTGGCCGCCATTTTTACGCGGTCAGGAAAAACTGACCTTGACGGCCTGACGCACGGCAGCCGGGTCGGCGGTAAGCCACTGTTCCGCCGGTTTGAAGCCGAAAGGCGAAGCCACCAGCACGGTCGGGAAGGTTTCGCGTTTGGTGTTGTAATTCATCACCGCGTCGTTGTACGCCTGACGGGCGAAGGCGACGCGGTTCTCGGTAGACGCGAGTTC
>JAISRR010000108.1 GCA_031273565.1 Zoogloeaceae bacterium
ATTGCTGAAATCCGCCAGAATACTGTGCAGGTCGAAGAATCCGTTACGGCAATTTCTCTGGCAATTGACGAACAATCTGTCGCCAATCATGAAGTCGTGACTAGCGTCGAGAAAATCGCTGAACAGGCTGAATTGAATCAGCGTCAGGCAGAAAGTACATCCCGGACTGCCGAAAACCTGAAAAAGACGGCGGGTCGATTACGGGAAAGCATCAGTCGATTCCGGTTCTGAAAAGCAGACTTCCCTGATGATTACACTACCGCCGCTGTTGCGGGGCTGGTGCCCCGCGTTCTCAACGAAGATCGCAAACAACTTCTCACAGGTGGCGCAGATTTTATTGGCGCGAATTTTGTGCCGGGCTGGCTGACCGCTTCTGATGATTTGGTCATCAATCTGGACAAGCTCACTGGCGACGTACCAGCCCCGCGCCATTGCGCATTCGCAACGGAAAGCCATGTTGAGTTTCGTGAACTGGCGCAGGAAGTCCCGGAAGCGGAACTTGAGCAGGTGCGCCAACACCTGCCCCGCCTGATGCGCGGCGTGGGGCAGCTCAAGGCGCCGCTGGTGGTGGATGTTGGCGTTGGCGCAAATTGGGACGCCACGCATTGAGGGCACGGTCGCTCAAGCGGGAAACGGTGTTGCGGGCAATTGGACAATATTCGCTGTAAATCGAAACGGCGCTTGCGCGGAAAATGATGATCGCCGCCGCGAAACGCGCGAAGCTTCCTTTTTCGTGAAACGTAATGAAAAAGCGACAGAAAATCGCCTGTCGCCATCCGCGTTGCAAAAACCGCTTTACAAACAATAATTGGTTTTATTAACATTGGTGTTTTAACCCATCACATGAGGTCGACCATGCGCGCAGAGTTCCGATTGTCATTATCCGGCAAGTACCCCCTTACATCTACTGTCATTTCCGGGGGAAGATGATGCAAAAAACACGCTTCGACATTCCCTTTCCGCTCGCGGCGCTGGCCCGCAACCTGAAATGGGCCATGCTGGGCATGGCGGCGGTGGCGCTTCCCGCTCACGCGCAGGACGCGACAGGCGCGGAGGAAACCACCTTGCAGGAGGTGCGCGTGATCGGCACCGCCGAGGAAGAACTGAAACAGGCGCCCGGCGTTTCGGTCATCACTTCTGAAGACATCGCCAAACGCCCGCCCGCCAATGACCTGTCTGAGATCATCCGCACCATGCCGGGGGTGAATCTCACCGGCAACAGTTCTTCCGGCGCTTACGGCAACAACCGCCAGATCGACCTGCGCGGCATGGGGCCGGAAAATACCCTGATTATGATCGACGGCAAGCCCGTCTCCTCGCGCAACTCGGTGCGCATGGGGCGAAACGGCGAGCGCAACACCCGTGGCGATTCCAACTGGGTGCCCGCCGAGGCGGTCGAGCGCATCGAAGTGCTGCGCGGCCCGGCGGCGGCGCGGTATGGTTCCGGCGCGGCGGGCGGGGTGGTCAATATCATCACCAAGCGGCCCGCCGATCATTTGACCGGCTCGGTGTCGCTCTACACCCTGATTCCCGAAGACGCGAATGAATCCGACACCAAACGCGCCAGTTTCCACCTGGCCGGGCCATTGAGCGAAAAGTTTTCGTTCCGGCTCTACGGCAACGTGAACAAGACCACTTCGGACTCGCCCAAAGTCAATGCCGACGCGGCGAATGTTCCGGTCACGGACACCACGGTTCCCCCCGCCGGACGCGAAGGGGTGCGGAATCGCGATGTCAACGCCCTCTTGCGCTGGGATTTGCTCAAGGGCCACATTATCGAGTTTGAAGGCGGTTTCAGCCGTCAGGGCAACATTTACGCCGGCGACCGTCTGATGGGCACCGGCAATGAGGCCACGGCGACGCTGGCGAGCGACGGGGCGGAGACGAACACCATGTATCGCCGCACGGGCGCTATCACGCACCGGGGCGATTACGGTGAGGGCCGCACGTCACGGGCATCATTTTCCTATGAAGGCACGACCAATTCCCGTCTGAACGAAGGCATGGCGGGCGGCAGTGAAGGCACCATCGGTTCGGTGGACGCACAACGCTCAACGTCCACGCTGGAAAACTATCTGCTGACCGGCGAATACAATACGCCGCTCCAAATCGGCGGGCTGACCCAGGTGTTGACCGTGGGCGGGGAATACACCAAGCAGAAGCTGGAAGACCCTTACGCGGTCAGTCCGGCGCGTCCCGCCGGTGTTCCGCCGACCGGCCCCAAGGCTGACGCGACGCTGGCGGCGCTCTTCGTTGAGGATAATATCGAGATCACCACCCACTTCATCCTGACGCCGGGGTTGCGCTACGACCATCATGACAAATTCGGCAGCAACTGGAGTCCGAGCCTCAACGCTTCCTACAACCTGACGCCAACCATAACCCTGAAAGGCGGCATCGCCCGCGCCTTCAAAGCGCCCAACCTGTACCAGTCCAATCCGGGCTACATCTACACCACCTCTGGCAATGGCTGTCCTTACGAAGATGGCAACCGCGTTTCCGGCCCCTGCCGCATTTTCGGCAATGACGCCCTTGACCCTGAAATCAGTCTCAACAAGGAAATCGGCATCGCCTGGGCGGATCGCGGCTGGGCTTCCGGCCTGACTTACTTCGACAATGATTACAAGAACAAGATCATTGCCGACATGGGCGACCAGGCCATTCCTCCGGTGGTCAACGGCTATCGCGCCTTCCAGTGGATCAATTCGGGCAAGGCGATTGTGCGCGGGGTGGAAGGCTATCTGAACATCCCGATTCTCGGCAATGAAGGCAGCATCCTCCGCCTGAGCAACAATCTCACCTGGATGGACAAGAACGAGAACCGCTCAACGGGCCAACCCCTGTCGGTGATTCCGAAATACACGGTGAACAGCACGCTGGACTGGCAGGCGACCGACAAACTCTCGTTCCAGTTCATCGCCACCTTCTACGGCAAGCAAAAACCCCGCACCATGAACATGGCCAACAACACCACCATGACCGGGGACGCCCTGAAGGAGCGCGGCAGCTATGAACTCTACGGCATCAGTGGCGGCTATACCTTCGCCAAGGGGACAACCCTGCGCGTCGGCATCAACAACCTTGCCGACAAGCGTCTGTACCGCGAAGACAACGGCACGGCGCAAGGCGCGGCGACCTACAACGAGCCGGGGCGTTCCTTCTTCGTGAACCTGACCGCCGCGTTCTGATGACCGGAATGAGCCGGTCATTCGACGCGCGCGCCTCCCGCAAAACCCCGTTCGTGGCGAAGCCATGAACGGGGCGAGCGGAGGGCAAGAAGCGGTTTGCGCTCTTCGCCGGGAGCGCGGGGCACCACCCCCGCTTTTGCCCCGCGCCAGGATACGGCCGCCGCCGTTGCGGGGCTGGTGCCCCGCGCCCCCGGAGGCCGGTTCGGAGAGCGGCTTTCATCATGGGCTTGCGCAGGATACCTGTGCTTCCCGGCTTCTCAAAAACCCCGTTTGTGGCGAAGCCATGAACGGGACGAGCGGAGGGTAAGGGCCGGAGATCACCCAAAGTCGGGCAGAGCCGGGTTCCATTACGCGAAACCCGGCCCTGCCGCGCAAGCATCATCGGCGCAAAGCACCGTGAAAAAACGCCAAAAATCAACCCGCCGCTCCTTTTGGCGGAGAAACGTGGGCGAGCAAGGCGAAAGCTCGCGGATTACCCTGCCTGAAAGGGGGCAGCGGCTTTCTGTAACTATTTGTTACTTTTTCTTTGTGCAAACAAGAATGTCTTTCGTTAGTATTCTTTCTTTACGCCATGACGCGAGGCAAGGCGGGTTTTTGAATGGAGCAGGTTTTGTAATGGAAAAAACAATGGGAAAAAAAACAGGGTTTCAACTGGCCGCCGCCATTGAGCACAGTCCCCGGATCAATGCCGGGCTGCGCATCGGGCTGGCGCTTTTCGGAAGCTATGGCCTCGCCCTGCTTGCCGCCGCCGCGTTCGCGGCAGGCTTGCCGTTCGACTTCAAGCCCGACGCCGTATCGCTTGCCGTGATGCTGGCTTTTTTGCTGCATCTTGTCTCTGTCATCTGGGTGTTCGCCACGGCGACCGTGTTGCGGGCCGCGCTGGGGCTGGCCATTCCGGCGGCCATTTTCGCGCTCTGGCTGTACGCCGTCGCGTAACGGGAAAAGGGGGGAAATTTCATGAGATTCGATCATCCGCGCGGCTTGCGCCAATCCATGTCGTGGCTGCATACGTGGTCAGGGCTGCTGTTGGGCTGGCTGCTGTTCGCCATTTACGTCACCGGCGCGCTCTCGTATGTCAGAAACGAGATCACGTTCTGGATGCAACCTGAACTGCACAAGGCCGACAGCCGCCAGATCGCTTTCGACCGCGCCCTGCAAGTCCTGAGCCGGGAAGCCGCCAACGCCACGCAGTGGACGCTGACGCTCCCCGGCCCGCGCAATCCCACCCTGGGCCTCTCATGGCAATCCGCCGCCGCCGGAAACACCCCCGAACGCGGGGGACGCCCGGAAGGCGCGGGGCAGAGAGAAGGCGGGGCGGACGGCGCGACGCCCAATCGCGCCAGGGAAGGCAGCGCGGCGTGGCGTGAAGGCGCGGGCGAGCG
>JAISRR010000140.1 GCA_031273565.1 Zoogloeaceae bacterium
GTATCAAGCAATTCCGACGCATCGCCACTCGCTACGACAAACTGGCTGAACGATTCTCTTCATTTATCGCCCTCACCGCTTCTTTCATATGGCTCTCTTGATTGTCAACAGACTCTAGCATTCGTGGGAAAAACAGACTTGCCTCAACTCCGCAACAACCCCCCCCATGCCGCCGTGCCCTGTAATTTCCCTTTCCATTTAACGGAATAAATGTATATAATATTCAGTCTGTTAATTATAACCTCATGAACATATTTGTACGTTTTGTACAATTTTTCTGTGCATGGGGTAATTTTCAAAGGTTATGCCGTGAGCCTGTTTGACCAGTTTCGTGCCCTCTTTGCAAAGCCGCGCGACGCAATCGAAGTGGAAGAATCTTTTCAGAATCGCCGTGTTCGCCCGCGTACCAATCCCCGCGAAGGTACCCGCATCCTGATTATCGACGACTCGCAAACCATCGTTACAGCGCTGAAGCGTGTTCTCCAGTCGGCAGGCTGTTCCCCCATCACGGCTCTGGACGCGGCATCCGGCCTGAAGCTGGTGCTCTCGCATCACCCGGAACTCATCTTTCTGGACATCGTGATGCCCGGCATCAACGGCTTCGCCGCCCTGCGCGCCCTGCGCCGCGACGAGCGCACCAAACATATTCCCATCATCATGATGAGTGGCAACGAGCAGGCGACCGAGCAATTTTTCGGTGCCCGTATCGGCGCTGATGATTTCATGAAAAAGCCTTTCTCGCGTCATGAAATTTTTGCCCGCATCGAACAACTGCTGGATGAAAACCAGATCCCCCGTCGTCGCCCGGTGGTGAATCCGCCCGCACCCGCCGATAGCGTAGCCGCCGTTCCGACCTCCCCCTCTGCCGCCCCGGTCACCCAGCCCCATCACCAACCAATCAACGAGCACCATCAGGCCGCCGCCCTGTTGCAGCGCACCTGAGCGGTTCCCTCTCAATCTGCGTCGATCTCCACCGTCGTATAAACCGGCGTTAACTCAAAGAGTTCTGCAATATCCCGGTTATGCATGCGAATGCAGCCGTGCGAGCCTGGCTGTCCCAGAGGCGCAGATTCGCTGCAACCGTGGATGTAGATATAACGCCGCATGGTATCTACATTGCCTGAGCGGTTAAACCCGGATTCGCAACCGGAAAGCCAGAGGATGCGGGTCAATATCCAGTCCCGCCCCGGTTGGGCGGCATCCAGTTCCGGCGACCAGCGTTCGCCCGTAGGACGACGCCCGGAAAAGACCGTATAGAGCGGACTGCCCGCGCCGATTTTGGCGCGGATGATGTGGCGACCTCTCGGCGTCTGATAACTGCCCGCCTCTTCCCCGGCTCCGTTGGCGGCAGTAGACACCGGATAGCGGCGTAACAGCCGTCCTGCATCGTCAAACAGGCTCAGGCTTTGCCGGGCGAGCGAAACGCGGATCAGCATGCCGCATCCTCTTGCGCTGATCTTTTCCGACGTTCGGCGAAAAAATCACTCAACAACCTTCCGCAACGCTCCGCCAGCACCCCGCCCGTAACTTCTGTGTGGTGATTCAGCCGCGCTTCCGCGAACAGATCCAGAATACTGCCGTGCGCTCCGGTCTTGGGATCGCGCGCGCCATACACCACGCGGGCGATGCGGGCGTGCAGGATGGCGCCAGCGCACATGGCGCAAGGCTCCAACGTAACGAACAGCTCGCAATCCGGCAGGCGATAATTTTCCAGTCGCCGCGCCGCATCCCGCAGGGCAGCGATTTCCGCATGCGCGCTGGGGTCGCTGTCGCCAATCGGAGAATTGAAGCCCCGCCCGATGACGACCCGATCCAGCACCACGACAGCCCCGACCGGAACCTCGCCCAGACACCCCGCTGCTTCAGCCTGATACAGCGCCTCGCGCATGAAAAACTCGTCGCTCAATACAGGTAACGCAGCGGGTAACGCCGGACGTTCATGCGCCGACATTGTTTTTGTCCTCCTCTGTATAGGTTTCCCTCAACACCACCGGCTGCGCCACATTCTTGCGTAACCGGATGTTAAGCATTTCCACGACCACGGAAAACGCCATCGCGGAATAGATGTATCCCTTGGGCACATGGTGACCGCAGCCATCGGCAATCAGGACAACGCCGACCACCATCAGGAAAGAGAGCGCCAGCATCTTGATCGTGGGATGATTGGAAACAAAAGCGGCGATGGGGCCGGAAGCAATCATCATCAACCCCACCGAAGCGATTACGGCGGAAATCATGACCTGCAGGTTGTTGACCATGCCGATGGCGGTGATGATGGAATCCAGCGAAAACACCAGATCAATGATAATGATCTGCACGAGAATGGCGGCAAACGCAGAAGGCGCGGCCTGCGAGGCCTTGCCCTCCTCACCTTCCAGCAATTGATGAATTTCTCCGGTACTTTTCCAGACCAGAAACAGCCCGCCCGCAATCAGGATCAGATCCCGACCGGAGACGCCGTGACCAAGCACGGAAAACAGCGGCGCAGTCAGCCCGGCCAGCCAGGACAAAAGCATCAGAAGGGCGATACGCACGAACATGGCGAGAAACAGCCCCACGCGCCGCGCAAAATCGCGCTGTTGCGGTGGCAGTTTATTCACCAGAATGGCGATAAAAATGATGTTGTCGATGCCCAGCACCAGTTCCAGCGCGGTGAGGGTCAGAAAGGCGAACACCAGTTCCGGAGAAAGCAGGAATTCCATGATGAACAGACAGTCGGTGAAAAAAGCGTCAGCTTAGCAGATGCCGCGTACACCGGAAGCGAGCAAGATAAAACTAAATTTTTTCGCTGCGTTGCCGTTGTATAGAAAATAGACGGTCCGCACAAGCGACAGGCCATTCATGGATTTTATTTTCCAAGGAGAACATCATCATGACGATCAATCCCGTTGCCACAACCGCTGTCACGCAGGAAGCGCGCTACGCAAAAGACCAGAACGCTCCCGGAAAGACGGACAAAACGAATGAACCGGCGGAAGGGACGAATGAGGTCAGGCGCGCTGCCAATCCCATCGTCGCCAACCAGCGCCGCCTGAACCAGCAAATTCTGGAAGCTTCCGCCAATGTGTCGCTGGCGGCGGGTCAGCAATCGCAGGCGCTTTTGTTTCGCTCCGCCATTGAGCACATCAATTCGCTGCTGGAACCGGAACTGGGCGCGAACGCCATTCAGTCCGCCGCCACAGGCCAGGATAATTCGGCGGAAGCCACCGCCAACCGCATCCTGAGTCTGTCTACCGCCTTTTACGACAGCTATGCCAAACAGCATCCGGGAGAAGACCCGGAAAAACTCGCCAGGGATTTCGTCTCGCTGATTCGCGGCGGCTTTGAAAAAGGCTACGGCGAAGCAAAGAACATTCTCGAAGGACTCAAGGTCTTCGACGGCGAAGTGAAGAGCGGCGTCACGAAAACCTATGAACTGGTGCAGCAAGGCTACGACAATTTCCTGGCCGACAAACTCGCTGCGCTGGACGCGCAAAAGACAGACAAGACCGGTGCCTGATGGCAACAGATTTGCAGCAAGCGCAAGCTCTTTTTGTTCTCTGTTGCGCGACTCTGCCCCCGGTCAATTTCAGGGGGCATCCATATGATGCTGGGCATTCTGGATCATGGCTCGCGCAAACTCCTGCGACTTGTGCCTCTGACACGTCAGTGCGCCTGGTCTTTGTTGGGGCATCTGTGTCTGACCATTGCGGCATCAGGAAAACCCGGGGCCATACGTTCAGATAACGCGCCGGGGTTTCATTCCAGAACGTTTTACAGGGGATTGCGGCTTATGGGCATTCGCCAGCAGTTCACCAGGCCCGGTTGCCAGTGGATGAACGGGCGGATTGAACGGCTGTTTGGTACCTTGAAAGCGGTGTTGAAATCAAGTCCGTTTACGGACAGAATACATCTGGATGAAATCCTTTGGAAATTCTTGTGGTTCTATAACGAAATCAGACCGCATTCCGCCCTGCATGGCGCGACGCCGGATGAAGCATGGAGAGG
>JAISRR010000169.1 GCA_031273565.1 Zoogloeaceae bacterium
GCGCACGGCGACTTCTGGCGCAAATATGTGGGGCTGCATGGCGAAATCATCAGCATCGACACCTTCGGCGCGTCCGCCCCGGCGGAAAAACTGTTCGCGCATTTCGGGCTGACGGTGGAAAACGTGGTGAAGACGGTCAGGGCGGGGCTTTGATTTTCAGGGCACAGGCAACGTCGGCATCGGCTTGAAGCCGGGGAGCGTCTCTATATTGTTCAGCCAGCGGCGGAGATGGGGATATGCCTCCAGCGTAACCCCGCCTTCCGGCGCGTGGGCGATGTAGCCGTAGCAGGCGAGGTCGGCCAGTGTGGGGTGATTGAGCGCCAGAAAATCCTGATGGGCGAGGTGTTGTTCCATGAACCGTAACAGTTCATGGGTGATGCGGAGGGCGTCCGCCTTTTCGCCCGGCCACGCCCATTGCGTAATGCCACGCGCTTGCGCCGGGCCGTAGCGCAATTCTCCGGCGGCGAGAAACAGCCAGCGGTAGACCTGATGCGCCAGGGCCGGATTTTCCGGTAGCCAATGGCTGTCTGGCGCGTATTTTTTGACCAGATACACCATGATGGCGCCGCTATCGCAAATGACTTCTTCATGGTCGACCAATACCGGGATTTGCCCCAGCGGATTGAGTTGCAAAAACGCTTCCGAGCAGCGGATTTCCTGGGGCGCGAGGCTATAAACGTAAGGAAGTTCCAGCATCAAAAGCAGCAGTTCCACGCGGTGCGTGTGGCCGGATGCCGGCGTGCCGTAAAGCGTGATTCCGGGTTGATTCATGGGGTTGCTCCTTGTGGCGAATCGGGACAGCGCGCGGCATGGCGTTGCCGAGGGCGGTGATCTGTCTGGAAGTTGTGAGTATATAGACAGGTCTGTATACTATCAAGGCGCTTTGTTGTCCGCGCCTCCAAAATACGCTTATAGCATTACCCCGCGCTTCTTCCGCGTTCCCCGAAGTGCTACCATGCGCGGCATGAAGAAAACCGCCTTGCCGCGCAAACGCGATAACGCCATCGACAAACGCCAGATGATTCTGGAGACCGCCCTGAAACTTTTTCAGACCGAGGGGTATCGGGCGGTAGGCATTGACCGCGTGATTGCGGAGTCCGGCGTCGCCAAAATGACGATGTACAAGCATTTCGCGTCGAAAAACGCCCTGATTGCCGCCGTATTGCAGGCGCGTGATGAACGTTTCCGGCAGGGGCTGACGCAATTCGTGGCGCGTTTTTCTGACCCTGTTGACCGGCTGCGCGCCCTATTTCTGTGGCACCACCACTGGTTTCAAAGTCCTTCGTTTCATGGCTGCATGTTCATCAACGCCCTTGCGGAATTTTCCGACCCCGAACATCCGGCGCGACAAGCCGCCGCCTGTCATAAAACATGGCTGAAAACCTTTATCGACACCTTGCTGACGCCGCTGCTGGAAGCGTCAGACCCGGCTTCAAACGCAAAAACACGCCAACGTCTTGCGCTACAATATGCGCTTTTTCTGGATGGCGCGACGGTTGCCGCCCAGCTAGCCCATCCATCCTGCACGGTTCAGTGCGGGGAAGGGGGCGGCGAACACGCTGCGGCCTTCCTCGTCTGGCAGGCAGCAGTCGGGCTGTTGCGACAGGAAGGGCTGAAGATTGAACCCGGCGATGTGTTTGGCGCGGCGTCGGACGCCGAGCAGGCCGGATAGCGGATTTTAATGACAAGGAGAACAAACATGACCCTCAAGGTCGCCATCAATGGTTTTGGCCGCATCGGTCGCTGTACGTTACGCGCCATTTATGAACAGGGGCTGCAACAGGAATTTGACGTGGTGGCCATCAACGCTTCCGGCGATCTGGCCACCAACGCGCATTTATTGAAATACGACACCACGCATGGCCGTTTTGCCACCGATGTGCGTACCGAGGGTGAAAATACCATCATCATCGACGGCAAGAAAATTCCCTTTTATTCCACCAAGAATCCCAAAGACATCGACTGGTCGCGGCACGGCGTCGAACTGCTGCTGGAATGCACCGGCGCGTACACCAGCAAGGAGAAGGCTCAGGCCTTGCTGGCGCAGGGCGCAAACAAGGTGCTCATTTCCGCGCCCGGCGGCGATGATGTTGATGCCACCGTGGTCGTGGGCGTTAATGAAGGCGTGCTCACGTCCGCGATGACGGTGGTCTCCAACGCCTCCTGCACCACCAATTGCCTCGCCCCCGTCGCCAAGGTGCTCTCCGAATCCATTGGCATCAAACAGGGTTTGATGACCACGATACACGCCTACACCAACGATCAGGTGACGGTCGATGTGCGCCACAAGGATTTGCGGCGGGCGCGCGCCGCCGCCGCCAACATCATCCCCACCAAAACCGGCGCGGCCAAAGCCGTGGGGCTGGTGCTGCCGCAATTGAAAGGCAGGTTCGACGGTTTTTCGCTCCGGGTGCCAACCTTGAATGTCTCGCTCGTGGATTTGACCTTTACCGCCGAACGCGCCACGACGAAGGAAGAAATCAACAGCCTGATGACCGCCGCCGCCAACTGCCCCCTGAAGGGCATTCTGGCGATAAACAATGAGCCGCTCGTCTCGTCGGATTTCAACCACACCACGGTCTCTTCCACCTTCGACGCCACGCAAACCCGCGTCATTCAGGGCGCGGACGGCTCCACCCTGGTGAAGGTGCTGGCCTGGTACGACAATGAATGGGGCTATTCCTGCCGCATGCTGGACGCGGCGCGGGCGTGGAGCCTCGCGGACGGTAATCGCGCCTGAGAAGCTGCTTTAAAAATCATGATGAGCGCTCCTGACGGAGCGCGAATCAAGGAGGGTGACCGAAGGGTTCCGGGTTCTTTCCAGCCTTCTGCCGCGCCGCTTCGCGCAAGGCTTGCAGGGATCTGGCCCGGCTTCCATCAAGACGCCAGCGTCGGAAACCCCCATATCTCTGTAATCATCTTCTGGCGAAGCATGCTCCTGCCTGTTTCCAGGAACCTGCTCAGAAATGGTCGCCCACTTCTTCTTTTTTACGCTGCTCCCTCAGCTACATCCCGTGAAAATGAGGCGTTTTGCAAGAGGCTCAAAATATATCGCAAGCCAAAACCAGAGCGCGTTTTGCGTTAGTGCGTCAAGCATCCCGCTCAGTTAACGCCTGACCTGAAACAATCGTTCCGCCGCCTGCTGCAAGGTAAGCCGGTCTTCTGCCTCGGCCAGTTGCAGGGCCTGGGTGGGGGCGTGCAGAAACTTGTTCATCAGTCGCTGCGACAACTGCGACAATGCCTGTTCCGGCGTTTCCCCGGCGGCCAGCCGCTTCAGGGCGTGTTCCAGTTCGTGTCGGCGCGCGCGCTCGGCGTCGTCACGCAGACCGCGAATCAGGGGGACGACATCGCGCGTCGTCAGCCAGTGCAGGAAACGGTCGGCCTGCGTGTTGACAATCGCTTCCGCCTGAATCACCGCCGCCTGCCGGGATTCCACGCCGCTGGCGACCACCTGGGCGAGATCGTCTACCGTGTATAAAAATACGTCGTCCAGCTTTGCGACTTCCGGCTCGATGTCGCGCGGCACCGCCAGATCGACGATGAACATCGGGCGATGTCGCCGTGTCTTCAGCGCCCGTTCCACCATGCCCAGGCCGATGATCGGCAGCGGCGAGGCCGTGCAGGACACCACGATGTCGTATTGCCCCAGGCTGTCCGCGAGGTCGTCCAGACGAATGGCGCGCCCGCCGAAACGCCCGGCCAGGGTTTGGCCGCGTTCCACCGTGCGGTTGGCGACCGTCATCTTGCTGGGCGAGCGGGCGCAGAAATGTGTGGCGCAAAGCTCGATCATTTCGCCCGCGCCAATGAACAGCAACTTCTGCACGCTGATGGATTCAAAAAGACGTTCCGCCAGTTGCACGGCGGCGGCGGCCATGGAAACCGTGTTGGCGCCAATGGTCGTGCTGCTGCGCACCTCCTTGGCGACAGCGAAGGCACGCTGAAACAACTTGTGCAGATTCATGCCCAGCGCGCCCGCTGATTCGGCCAGACGCACGGCGTCTTTCATCTGCCCCAGAATTTGCGCTTCGCCCAATACCATGGAATCCAGTCCGCTGGCGACGCGAAAGGCGTGCCGTACCGCGTCTCTGGGCGGGAGGGTATACAGGAAAGGTTGCAGCCGCGCCTGTTCGAGATGGTGATGCTGCGCCAGCCAGTCGGCGACCGGCTCTGGCTGGTCGGATACGCAATAGATTTCGGTGCGATTACAAGTCGACAGAATCGCCGCCTCATGCACCGTCGGCTCGTGCGTCAGGGCGACCAGCGCCTGCGGCAGGGTCTCGACGTTGAACGCAACCTGCTCGCGGATGGACAAAGGCGCCGAGTGGTGATTGAGGCCGAGCGTAAAAATGGTCATGTAGACTGAAAGCGTGCTGCGGATATGCCGCTATGAATAAAGGATGAAATTATAACATTCGCTCGTCCCGCCCCACGCTGCGGAATACTATCCCGGTGTGCAAAGCAGTTCCCTGACTTGCCGGGAAAGGCTATTATCCGCCCTTGTCCTTTCAAATGTTTTTTCATTTATTATGCCTTTGAACTATCGCTCCATCCTGCTGCTCGCCTGTTTTCCCTTGCTGTTCGGCGCGTGCGCCAGCAAGTCGCCCGTTCATGAAGAAAAGGTCACGCCGCCCGCCGTTTTCAAGGTGCATCCCGGCCTGTTGGGACAAGCCGTGCCGCCGGAGTTGCAGCCGATAGAGGAAGCGACGGTCGAAATGGCGCATGAAACCGACAAAGCAGCGCCCGGAGCGCCCGCCGAACGGGTAGACACGAGCGGCGATGGCGCAAAAGTCGGGCAATACAGCGTTTATTTCGATTACCGGGAGGCGACCATCAAACCCGATTACCTTGCCGCCTTGCAGACGCTTGGACAACAACTCGCGGCGAATGCCGCGCTCTCCGTGCAAATCGAAGGGAATGCCGATGAACGCGGTTCCGCGCATTACAACCTGAATCTGGGGATGCGTCGCGCTCAGGCGGTGAAAAAGGCGCTGCGCGCGGCGGGCGCCAGAAGCAAACAGGTGCGCACGGTCAGCTACGGTGATTCACGCCCCCGGCGACAAGGCAAGGATGAGGCTTCCTGGGCGGAAAACCGGCGCGCCGATGTGGTGTTGAACGAAGGGAAAAAGTAAGGCTTAAACGCTGTCGCTGATGCGGGAGGCGCTACTGCTGGCGGCCTGACCGTCGGGGCTGTAGAACATTCCGTTGGCTTGTCGCCCGGTGAGGGCGTCGAATTGTTCCCGGTTGTTGCGGGCCAGAAGCGCAATGCACTGACCATTCTGTTCATTCAGGGATTTGGCGTCGCGGGCGAGGCTTTGCAACGTGTGCCACGCTTGCAGCAGGCGGGGGTTATTCTGTTTGCCGATCCACGCTTCCAGCGTCTTGCCGCTGGTTTCTATGTTCAGCCCCATGTCGGCGAGGCAGGCGTTGCGCGTTGCGCTGATTTTTTCCAGTTCGACGGCAAGGCTGGCTTTGACGGCGCAGGTGCGTTCCAGCGCCTCCATCTGCTTTTCCCGCAGTTGCAGTTGCTCTTCCTGCAAAAGGGCGATGAATTTCCTGACCGCCACAATTTCGGAGGCCAGCGCCTGGGCGAAATCCGGGACGCTCATCTGGAATTTACGCCTTGCAGCCTTAAACCCGACGCTGGGCTTCGATCAATTCCTGCGCCGTGTTGATCAGGCGATCAGCGATGGCTTCAGGATTGATGCGGAAACGCCCTTCGGCGATGGCCTGTTTGATTTCCTGCACGCGATTGCTGTCGACAGGTGCGTCAGACGCCATGAACTGGGCGGCGTCACTCAATTGCACCTGTTCGCCTGCGGCGTTTTTCGCGGCAGGTTTGGCGGGCGTGTGCGCGGATGGCGCAGGCGTCAAGGTCAAGTTATATGTGGAGTCGATTTTCATTTCTGTCACCTGTTACAAATGCGGATTCTTGCTAATTGTAACGGCAGCCCGGGGCGAATCTTGAGGGGAAAATTCAAAATTTCCAGACTGTCGCGCTGAAATTTACGGGGATGGACTAACAAGAATCGTGCCATTCGCCTGGGCGATGCCGCTGACCACTGTGCCCGAAAGCGTGCGAACCTGCACCATCTGTCCTTCGGCAGCCCGGTTCAGGGCGCGGCCTTCGTTGGTCGCGGTAAAGCCTGCGCCACGAAATACCAGCAGCACGGTTTGTCCGGTCTGGATGAGCAATGGCGAGGTGAGCACATCGGATCGCAGGGGTTGACCAGCGGCAAGGGAGATTTTCAGGGTCTTGCCGATGGCCTGTGCGGGGTCGGTGAGCACACTGGTGGGCAGGTTGCCGAGCTGCCCGGACAGTACCGCCAGATCGCCAGCCTGCACGATCTGCCCGGCGGCAAGGGGCGTTGCGGCAGCAAGGTAGCGGGTTTCGATGGCGATTTTGACCGGTACGAAAATGCTCCAGCGCGAAGGCGACAGACAGCGCAGCCCAACGCTGGCGTTACCGACAAGACGGGTGGACGGATTGGGCAGGTAGGCTTGATAGCTGGTGCAGGCGGGCAGGCGCAGGCGGCTGTCCAGCGGCCCGGCGGTGACGCTGACCCGACCGGGCTGGTCGCGCAATTCCTGGCGCACGAAGTTTTCCACCGCTTCCAGAACCGGATCGGCAAAGAGTGTCGGGGCGTAGAACAGCAGGGAGAAAAGCAGGCAAAACCATCGCATGCCCCTATTGTCCCCCAAGGCGGCAAAAATCCAAACCTCGGCAAGTTTTGCCGTTTTCGGATTTCAGGAATCAGATGTCAGGTATCAGAAAAGTTAGAGGCGCTTTGCGCCTGTTGATGGCAAAACCGTTGGGGCGACAGGGGTTTTCGTTACCCTGCGGCGCTATGCGCCGGGAACTTTCCTGATCCCTGACATCTGATCCCTGTTTCTCCCGAACATGGCACAAAGCGTGCTTTTAACCTTGTAGTTTTCTGGAGCGCCCCATCATGATCGGTAATCTCAAGGCTTATCTTGCACCCTACGCGCAGGGACTTGATTTACGTGCGTATCGGCAGCAGGTGTTGGCGTCCAATATTGCCAACGCCGATACGCCCTATTACAAGGCGCGCGATTTTGATTTCAAGGCTGCCTATGCCACGGCGATGGGGCAACGCGAGGAATCCGGTCATCTGGCGCTGGTCCGCACCAACCCCGGCCATCTGCCGATGACCGCTGGCGGCGCGCTGGATGCGGTGAATCTGCAATACCGCACCGAGCACCAGTCGGCGGTCGATGGCAATACGGTGGATATGGATGTGGAGCGTGCGCAGATTGCGGACAACGCGCTGCAATACCAGATTCTGAGCCAATTCATGACGAACAAGCTGCAAGGGTTACGCTCCGCCATCGCCAGCAACCAGGGCGGCTAAGAGGAATCCATACCATGAGTCTTTTCAACGTTTTCCAGATTTCCAGCAGCGCCATGTCAGCGCAATCGTTGCGCCTGAATACCGTGGCGTCCAATCTCGCCAACGTCGATAGCGCGGTTTCCGCCAATGGTCAGCCCTACCGCGCCAAGGAAGTGGTGTTTCAGGCCACGCCCATCGGCAAGGCGGGCGACGCTTCACAGGGCGTGCGCGTCACCCGCATCGTGGAATCCGCCGCGCCGCCGCGCATGAGCTTCGACCCGCACAACCCGCTCGCCGATAAAAACGGCTATGTCGCCATGTCCAACGTCGATCCGGTGGAAGAAATGGTGAACATGATTTCCGCTTCGCGTTCCTATCAGACCAACGTCGAAGTGATGAACACCGCCCGGCAGATGCTCATGCGCACCCTGCAAATCGGCGCGCAATAACTGAAGGAGTAGCAAAATGGCCATCAACAGCGACATTGTTAACACCGTCAACGCCAATTCAGCGGGGACGAGCGCCACAGCCCAGGCGAGCGCCGCTGAGGAAATGAGCGAGCGTTTCATGACGCTTTTCCTCGCGCAATTGAAAAATCAGGACCCGTTGAGTCCGATGGAAAATGCGGAAATGACCACGCAACTGGCGCAGATGAACATGGTTTCCGGGCTGGAAAGCCTGAACGCCACCATGAAAGTCCTGCTGGGCAGCTACAACGAGGCGCTTTCCCTGCAAGCGGCAAATTTGATCGGCAAGAATGTTCTCGCGCCCGGCAAAAACATGATTCTGACGGAAGAGGGCGCGCTTTTCGGGCTGGAACTCTCCGGGCCGGCGGATGAGGTGGAAGTTGTCATCCGGGACGCCGAAGGTAACGAAGTGGCGCGGCAAAACCTGGGGCAACAAAACGAGGGCTCTCTGGTGTTCTACTGGGACGGCAAGGGCAGTGGCCTCGAAGACGATCCGGAGACGGAAGCCGATGAAAGCAAGCTGCCCGTCGGTCAATATACGTTCTCAATCGAGGCCACGCTGAACGGCGAACCCGTCAAGGCGAATCCCCTGCAGGCTGGCATGGTTTCTGCACTGATCAGGGGGAGCAACGGCGCTTTCATGATCGAAGTCGCAGGGTTGGGCAATATAAACCTGGACGATGTAAGGCAAGTGTTTTAACGGATATAAGGAGAAAATCATGGCATTCCAACAAGGCTTGAGCGGTCTCAACGTTTATTCCAGAGCGTTGGACGTGATCAGCAATAATATCGCCAATGCGAGCACGGTGGGTTTCAAGGGTTCGGACGCGCATTTTGCCGATGTTTATGCCGGCGCGTTGAATGGCGCTTCTTCCAAGCAGATTGGCATCGGCGTGAGTCTGATGGCGGTACAACAGAATTTTGGCCAGGGCAACACCAGCATCACCGGCAACGCGCTGGACATGGCGATCAACGGCAACGGGTTTTTCCGCTTGCAGAAAAGCCCGGAAGACCAGACGGGCTACTATAGCCGCAACGGTCAGTTCCACGTCGACAAGGATGGCTACATTGTTAATTCCAACGGCTGTTTTCTGACCGGTTACGGTTCGACCGATGGCGTGCACGTCAATACGGCCAGTATTGTGCCGCTCACCGTCGGCACCGGCGGCATCGTACCCCAGCAGACCGGCTGGACAGAGGCGGTCAACCCGGGTCAAGGCGGGTTGACGATGGAAGTGAATCTGGACAATCGCGATCACCGTTCATTGGCGACGCCGCTGGCGAATTCTGACTGGGAACAACTGGTCCCCTTCGCCTGGGATAATACGTTCAATTCCAACATGTTCAATTATTCCACCTCTGCCGCCATCTATGACCAGACCGGGGCGGAACACATACTGACGAATTATTACGTGCGCGTGGGCAACGATGGTACAGACCTGCGTAGCTGGCACGTTTATACGGTCATTGACAACCAGTACCTCGTCGGCGCCGGGGGTACGCCCCCTGCCCCCACCACCACGCTGGATTTCAACCCGAACGGCACCTTGATTACTTCCGGCGTTGCCGCCCGCGTTCCTCTGGATCTTTCTTCCACGACCATGCAGGATGGCACGCGAGTGGATTTGACTTCCGATACGGCCACGCCGCCGGATCTGGCTTTCCGGTGGTTCGAGCAAACCGCCGGTACGCCGCCCTATGCGTTTCACCTGAATCTGGGCGAAACCACCCAGTTCGGCATGAAATCCGATAATGGCAAAAATACCCAGGATGGCTACCGCGCGGGGTCGCTCACCAATCTGTCGGTTTCCCAGGAAGGTTACGTTGTCGGGAGCTACAGCAACGGGCAAACCAAGATAATGGGACAGGTGGCGCTCGTCGAATTCACCAATCCGAACGGCCTGCAAAGCGCCGGCAACAATCTCTGGATTGAAACCTACACCTCCGGTCAGCCCACCATCGGCGAACCTGGCAGCGGCACGCGCGGCATCGTGCAATCCGGCCATGTGGAAGACTCCAATGTGGATTTGACGCAGGAACTGGTCAACATGATTATCATGCAGCGGAATTATCAGGCCAATGCCCAGACCATCAAGACGCAAGACCAGATTTTGCAAACCCTGGTGAATCTGCGTTAATCCATAAGGCCAAACGGGAGTCAGCATGGATCGCCTGATTTATACCGCCATGACGGGCGCGAAGCACGTCTTCCTGCAACAGGCGGGCGTGGCGAACAATCTCGCCAACGCCAGCACCATCGGCTTCAAGGCGCAGATGCATCGCTTCGAAGCCGTGCCGGTGCTCTCCGAAGCCATGCCCAGCCGCGCCTTCGTGGTCGACGCTTCGATTCAGGATGTCTTTGACGAAGGCCCGATTCTGCGTACCGACAACCCGCTCGACATCGCCATTGACGGCCCCGGCTGGCTGGCGATTCAGGATGCCGCAGGCGAGGAAGCCTACACGCGCGCCGGTGCGCTGGAAGTCAATGTCAACGGCGTGTTGCAAACCAAGGCAGGCTACATTCTGCAAGGCGATGGCGGCCCCATTGCCATTCCGCCCGACAATCACATTGCCATTGGCGGCGATGGCACAGTCTCTGTCATCCCCGCCTTCGGCAATCCCAATGTGGTGAATGTGGTCGGTCGCCTGAAACTCGTCAATCCGCCGGAAAGCGATCTGGAACGCGGCAACGATGGTCTCTTCCGCCTGAAAGGCGGCGGTGGCATCGCCCCCATGGACGACACACTCCGCGTTTCCGCCGGCAATCTCGAAGGCAGCAACGTGAACGCCGCCGAAACCATGGTGCAGCTCATCAGCCTTTCCCGGCAATTCGAGATGCAGATCAAGCTCCTGCAAACCGCCGACAGGGACGCGCAGGCGGCGGATAAATTGCTCGCGCTGACCAGTTGAGCCAACCCATCAACAAAGGGAAAAACCATCATGATTCGCTCACTCTGGATCGCCCGCACCGGCCTTGACGCCCAGCAGACCAATATCGACGTTATCGCCAACAATCTGGCCAATGTCAGTACCGGCGGCTTCAAAAAATCGCGCGCCGTGTTTGAAGACCTGCTCTATCAGGTCATCCGTCAGCCGGGCGCGCAATCGACGCAGCAGACGCAGATTTCCAACGGACTGCAACTGGGCACCGGCGTGCAGCCGGTATCCACCGCCCGCATTTTCACGCAGGGTAATCCGCAATTCACCCAGAACGCGCTTGATGTCGCCATCAACGGCAGCGGTTTCCTGCAAATCCTGCTGCCCGACGGCACCACCGCCTACACGCGCAACGGCTCCTTTCAAAAGGACAATCAGGGTAACATCGTTACGCCGGACGGCTATCCGTTGCAACCCAACATCAATATTCCCGAAGACGCGATTTCGCTGACCATCGGCAAGGATGGCACCGTCAGCGTCACGCAGGGGGGTAATGCGGCGCCGACGCAGATCGGCGCGATTCAGCTCGCCACCTTCATCAATCCCGGCGGCCTGCTCTCCATGGGCAGCAACCTGTTCCTCGAAACCGGCTCCAGTGGCGCGCCCACGCCCAATACGCCAGGCCAGAACGGCGCCGGCACGCTGGAACAGAATTACATTGAAACCTCGAATGTCGATGTGGCCGAAGAACTCGTCAGCATGATCGAAGCCCAGCGCGCCTACGAACTCAATTCCAAGGTCGTCAGCACATCCGACCAGATGTTGGCCAGACTGACGCAGATGTAACCACCGGGAACGCCGACATATTTGCCGATGGATTTTATGCAGGGGCGAAGAATTTTTCGCCCCTATTCGTCGGACACATAACCCGCTTCTCTTTGATGGCGAACACCCGGAACCAGGATGGCGTTTTGTTGCGCCTCGAAACTGTACAGCGCCAGATAGCCGGTGCGTCCTCTGGAAATCACCAGTTCCCGCAAGCCCGATTTCATGGGTCTGCCAATCAGCGGGTGACGCCTCAGAATGGATACGGCTTCTTCAATCAGTTCCAACGTTTCCAGCGCCATTTGTGGAATGGGTGGATTGCGCCCGATGAAGAAATCCGCCAGCCGTTCCAGGTCACACAAGGCGCGGTTGGAGTAGATTATTCGCGCCAGGATACTGGCGCGGGTTTCGGTCAGCGCAACTTCGGCGTCTGCAAGCCAGATCATCCGTGGCGTCAGCCCGGGTCGCCGTTCTCATCATATGCACTCAGCATCAACACCGGACATTTCCATCTTGCCCAAAAACCGAACATTTCTACTTTGCCTTGACATCCTTGAGGCTGAACTCCACCGGCAGGACAAGACTGAACGCGCGCTCGCGCAGGGCGGGCGGTAAAGGCGTCTGCGCGGCAGCCTGACGCAGCATGGAAAGTCCCTGTTCATTGAGCAGCGCATCTTCCGCGCCGCGATACAATTCCACTCTCGGTTCACGCATGCCTGAATGCCAGCTCAGACGGACTTCCACCCGGCCTTCCCGCCCGCGAGTTCTGGACAGGGCCGGATAGCGTTTGAATTTGCCTGCCGCGCTGCTAATGGCAAAGAAATAGTCCTGCAACGCATCATCCATGCCTTCGGCGGCTGCCGCCCCCTGCCCGGACGCGCCCCCCACGTTGCCTGTACCCGAAGACTGCGCTGCGACCATCGGCAAGGCAGGCTCATTTTCCGGTTCCGTTCCAGTGCTCACCGCGATGGCGGCATCGGGGGCGGGAAGCTGATCGGGCGTGGGCATTGGCGTTGAGATCACCCGCGTTCCGGGCGATGCCGGCACACGCGGTTTGGGGATGGTCGTCAGTTTTGCGGTCGTCTCCGGCGGTTCTGGCGACCACGCCGGCAACGATGGCGACGCGGGCGCTGCATCTGCGCGCAGGCTGGCTTCGATGGCGCCCGTCGGCCTGGGCGTCTGCACTGGCGGTCGCAGCGGGGACATGGCAAACAGCAGCATGCCATGCCCCAACAGGGAACACGCCAGCGCCACCGCGAGGCCGGATCGTTCCTGCATTAACGCTTCCGTCGGGGAGGCGCGGGCGGTATGGCTGCGGCAGGCGGCGCTCCGGAGACCATCTCCAGGCGTCCCTGCTTCAGACTGAGACGACTTTCCAGATTTTCCATGCGTAACCCCTTGTATTGCAACATCCCCACACGCATCGTCCCGTCGATTTCCAGCTCCGCTTCCGCATTACCGGCTACGGCAACTTCCGGGGGCGGTTCCTGCGCCGCAACCGCAGTACCCGTAGTGACAGCAGTGTCGGCCCGAAGATATTGATCCAGATTCAACTGGTCGAGGCTGGCCTGGAAGGTGAGCCGGGAAGGCTGCCCGTGCAGCAGTTGCCAACGCGCATCCAGCTTGCTGTCGTCCTGCGCCAGATGCAATTCACCCGCGCCCCGCGCTTCGTCTTCCAGCCCGAAATTGAAGGCCAGCTTGCCGTCCAGACGCACATCCAGCGCCCTGGAAAATGTCGCGCCCGCAGCAATCTGCACCCTTCCCTGCACAGCGTCAGCACGCAGGGAAAACCCTTTGTCATCTTGCTCAAGCACAACAGGGCTTGCAATTTCACCCTTGTAGCCCTGCTTTTGCCACTCGCCCTGCCAATCCAGACGCAGACCTTCATTGCTCGCCTCACCATCCTGAGCGCGAATTCCGTCAACCGTCAGACGCACATTCGCTTTGTCCACCGCCTGTTTCAAGTTCAGGCTGGCGCTTAATTTTTTCAACCGGGGTACAACGGCAGCTTGCCAGTGCAATTCGTTCAGATCAAGCTCGCCCGTCAGGCTTGCCCCCTGCCGCTCGCCTTCACCCCGCACATGTAATTGCACGAGATCGAGCGCCATTTTCTGCAAGTCCCCGTGCACATAGCGGGCCGACAGATTCAGACGCGCCCGTTCCATGCCATAGCCCTGCCCTTTCAGGCTCAATCTGGCCTGATCCAGTTGCAGGGTCTGCGCCGCGCCATCCAGACGGTACAGGGTTTCCAGCGCAAAACCGAGATGCGCGCCTGTTGCTCCGCCCCGCAGGTTCCCGCCCATCTCCAGCCTGCCGTGCGCCTGTCGTCCCAGATGGTCGGAACGCAGGTAGACTTGCTCTGCGGTCAATTCGCCGCCGCTGGTCGCGTCCCGCCAATGAATTTCGCCATTCAGCAACAACAGTTTTTCCACTTCCAGATCCAGCGGCGCGCTGTCATCTTCCGTGGACACCAGCAGATCGTCAAAATTGTAGCGGCCTTCAGCATCGCGCTCGATCTGTAGCGACCAATCCCGGATTTCGATGCGATTGATGACGATCCTGCCAGTGAGCAGCGGCAGGATTTCCAGCGCGCCGCTCACGCGGCCCAGACGCAGAAATTCGCCTTTTCCTTCCCGGTTGGAAAGACGGATCGCCTGCGTTTCCACCGACAGACGCGGCAGGAGCTTCAGGCGCAGGGGGCCATCGATACGCAATTCCCGTTGCTTTTCCGCACGCACCTGCTCAATCAATCCCTGTTTCAGGCGCTCACCGTCGAAACTGAAAATGAAGGCGATCAGCACCGCCGCCAGCAGGACTGCGCCCACCAGCCCCAGAGACCACCACAACCGCTTGTATTTTCCTGATTCAGACATCCCGATTTTCGCCTGCTTGTTCCCAAATCGGGATTCTCTCATTATTGCGGCGCAATAAAAAAGCCTTCCTGCCGTTTTGCGGGCAGGAAGGCTGGCTGAAACCTTGAATCAGACGCGCCGCTTCAGTCTTTTTTGGCGTTACGTGCGTCTTCATCCATTTTTTTGGAAAAATAGATCACAAAGAAAATCGCCATGATGACAACGAACGCAATCGTAAACAAGCTCAATTGACCGATCGTTGTACCAAACAGTTCTTGCCAAGCCATGATTCACCTCCTTCAGGTCGAAAACAAACAGTCAGACATCAGTAGCGGGAACCCATCGACTTCATGGGGATTTTTCAGAGGTTCCCTGGACAGCGAGTTGCAGGGGATTTCCAGCATCAGGCTGCCAGTCCCCCAACAGACGCCAGGTTTTATCCTGGTCTTCAAGATATACGTGCCAGCGACCGTGGATTTCCGCCGTCAGGCTGCCGCTGTAAAACCCTTGTCCCGCGTTTTCAAGAACGACATCCTGATCCAGACCATCCCGGGTCGGATGATTGAAGTGCAACTGTAATTGCGCGGGCAAGCTGGCCGCATCCGCCGCCGTCAGGAAAACGCGCACTTCCCGACCGCTCAGCATGACCTGGGCGGATACCTTTTTCTCCGTCGCCACCTGATCGCGTTGCAATTGCTGGTTCACCGCCAGCCCTTGTTTGTAATAGTCGTCCTCGACCATGCCATCAAAGGAAGAGAGCGCCAGAATCAGCGTCACGATACCCGCGATAACCACAATGGACAGCCCGCCAATCACGGCCCACGGCCACGGCTCTTTGTACCATGGATGTCCATCAAGCGCATTGTTCGCGGGCAGGGTGTTGGCATTCATTGAATTTGTCCTCATGGCATCAGAAAAGTCGTTTTTTCGTGCACCGCCACTTTGGGATCATCCTCGGCCACGACATCAAAGAAAATCTTGTGCGAACCTTTGGGCAGTGCGCCAGCAGGCACTTGCACGCTGACCAGGACTTCCCGGTTTTCCGCCGCCTTCGTTTCGACACGGGTATTGTCGGCCAGTATCAGCCCCTCCTGACCGCTGACGCTGATGATGAAAGTCCGCGCCTGTTCGGAGACGTTCATCACTTTCAGGGTATAAACATTTTCGATCTTGCCGCCCTTCACGACACGCGCCAGACTGAAACGGTCGCGAATCACATCCGTGCGCAAGGGCACGCGCGTCGCAAGCGACCAGCCCGCGCCCACGATAATCAGCGCCAGGAGAAGCGTGTAGATCAGGATGCGCGGGCGGATGATATGGCTCAATAAATCGGTGCGACCGTATTTGCCCGCCAGGGCATTTTCCGAGGTGTAACGCACCAGACCGCGCGGCTTGTTCAGCTTGTCCATCACCTCATCGCAGCCGTCAATACACGCGCCGCAGCCGATACATTCGTATTGCAGCCCCTTGCGAATGTCGATGCCGGTCGGACAGACCTGCACGCAGATGCTGCAATCGACGCAATCACCCTGTTTTGCACGATCCTCGTCTTTTTTGAATGCCCCGCGCGGTTCGCCCCGCTCAGGGTCATAGGTGATAATCAGGGTATCCGGGTCAAACATCGCCGATTGAAAACGGGCGTAGGGACACATGAACTTGCAAACCTGCTCGCGCAGGAAGCCCGCCATCAGATAGGTAAAACCACCGTAGAAGAATATCCAGAAAATTTCCCACCCGCCGAAACTGAAAGAGGCAATGCTGCCAATCAGTTCGTGCATGGGCGTGAAATAGCCGACCAGGGTAAAGCCCGTCCATAGGGAGAGCAGCAGCCAGAGCGCGTGTTTGACCGTCTTGATACGCAGTTTCTTCGCGTTCATCGGCCTCTTGTCCAGCTTGATGCGGGCGGGACGCTCACCTTCGAGCCATTTCTCGATCCAGATGAAAATTTCGCTATAAACCGTTTGCGGACAGGCGTAACCGCAGAAAAGACGCCCGGCCACCGCAGTAAACAGGAACAGGCCATAGGCCGAAATAATCAGCAACAGCGTTAAATAAAAAGCATCCTGCGGCCAGAGCACAAGGCCAAAAAGATAAAACTTACGCTCCACCAGATGAAACAGCACCGCCTGACGCTCACCCCACTGTACCCAGGGCAGGCCATAAAACAGAACCTGCGTCGCCCAGACGAAAATCCAACGCCAGGTTGTCCACCAGCCTTTTACCGTGCGGACATGAATGGTTTTGTGTTTTTCATACAGTGAGCCTTTTGCGGATTCTGCTTCCGGACTTGTTGCGTTTTCCAGGGCGTCGTTCATTTTAGTCACCGTTCCTTGTCACTGGCTGCGGCATCGGAACCTGCTCGACAACCAGTCATCTCATTGGGGCATAAAAAACGGAGCGGTCACCCGCTCCGTTTTCAGGGTGTTGCTTTACTTGTGGCTCAAGCTGTAGACATAGCCAGCCAGAAGATGCACCTTGTCCGGCCCCAGGAACTTGCCCCAGGTCGGCATCTGGTTCACACGACCCTTGGTGATCGTCTCAATAACGGTGGCTTCAGAAGGATCATACAGCCAGACATCATCGGTCAGATTGGGCGCGCCAAGGGTAAGGTAGTCTCCGCCTTGCGCCAGACTGCCTTTCAGATCGCGGCCATGACAGGTCCAGCAGATGACATCCTCGCGCCCATAGGCCGCACGGCCTCTGTTGGCGCTCGCGGGGTCAACATCCGACTGGGAGAACGAGCGAACGTAGCTGGCCAGATCCCTGATCGTATCTTCTCCCAGATAGTCGTTTGCCGTCATGGAGCCATTACGACCATCGCGGATCGTCTCTTCGATCTGCTCCGGCTCGCCACCATACAACCAGTCGTTGTCTGTCAGGTTGGGGAAGCCTCTACTACCCTCACCCCTCGGTCCGTGACACTGGACACAGTAGGTCATGTACAGGCGACGACCCGTTTCCACCGCTTCCGGGTCTGCCGCAATGGCCGGGATGGGCATCTGACTGTACTTCTTCGGGCCATCCGGGTTGGCGTCCGCTGCCTGCACTTCACCCTCCCACTGCTTGACAGATGTCCAGCCGCCGATGCCGGCGAACTTGCCCAGACCGGGAAAATACACCAGATAACCCAGCGCAAACACCACGGTGATGTAGAACAGCCAGCTCCACCATTTCGGCAGAGGATTGTTGAACTCTTCCAGGGTTTCGTCCCAGGCATGACCGGTGGTCTTGCCAATGGTGTAAGTTGCCGCCCCCTGGCTCCAGAGGAACACTGCGCAGCCGATGATGCCAATCAGCACAACGCCGATCACGTAGTAGTTCCAGAACTCGCTTGTGAAATCACTCATATCATTTTCCTTTGATCTGCAGCGTCGGCTTGCAACGACGCCGTATCATCATCATCATCCGCGAACGGCAGATTGGCGGCTTCTTCATAGACACGCTTGCTTTTTCTGCCGTACACCCACTTCACGATGCCAAGGAAGAGAATGATCCCTACGATGGGTGTAAGCAGGCCGCGAATGTCGTTGATATCCATGGTGGTCGCCTTATCGGAAGTTCGACAGCGCCGTACCCAGACCCTGCAGGTACTCGATCAGCACGTCTTCTTCCGTCAGATCGCCGATTTTCTGACTGGCGCCGTCAATCAACACACCGGTGGCGCCATCATCAATCTCTTGCTGTGTCCTGTAAGGAACACCCACCATGGCCAGCGCCTTCATCTTGGCTTCGATATCCCTGCCAACGGTGTCTTTCGCCTTGGTGTGTTGCAACCATGAATACGCCGGCATGTTGGATGCAGCCTCGACATCACGCGGATTTCTCAAGTGTGTGCGATGCCACTCGTCGGAGTAACGACCGCCAACGCGTTGCAGATCTGGACCGGTACGCTTGGACCCCCACTGGAACGGATGGTCATAGACGAATTCCCCGGCGACGGAGTAATGACCATAACGCTCGGTCTCCGCACGGAAGGGACGAATCATCTGCGAATGGCAGTTGTAGCAGCCTTCGCGGATATACACGTCACGACCAGCCAGTTGTACAGGACCGTAAGGCGTAACACCTGCCGTCGGCGTGGTGGTGGAAGTCTGGAAGAACAGTGGCAGAATTTCCACCAGGCCGCCCCAGACCACCGCCAGTAATATGCAGACGATCAGCAGACCGACATTCTTTTCAATTTTTGCCTGACTCATTATCAGTGACCTCCATTTTAAGCGTGTTGAGCAGCCGGGATGAGCACAGGCGCATCTTCAGACCGGCCAACCGCAATCGTCTTGAACATGTTGTAGGCCATGATGATCATGCCAACCAGGAACAAGGTGCCGCCGACCAGACGCACGGTCCAGTACGGGTAAGTGGCCTTGACCGCTTCCGCAAAGCTGTATGCCAGCGTGCCGTCAGGATTGACAGCGCGCCACATCAAACCTTGCATCACACCGGCAATCCACATGGAAGCGACGTAGAGCACGATGCCGATGGTGGCAACCCAGAAGTGCAATGTGATCAGCTTGACGCTGTACATTTGCTGACGCCCAAAGAGACGGGGCAGCAGGTAGTAGAGCGCGCCGACGGACACCATCGCCACCCAGCCCAGAGCGCCGGAGTGCACGTGCCCGACTGTCCAGTCGGTGTAGTGCGACAGGGCATTGACCGACTTGATGGACATCATCGGGCCTTCGAAGGTCGACATGCCGTAGAAGGACAACGAGGTGATCAGGAATTTCAGGATGGGATCGTCACGCAGTTTATGCCACGCGCCGGACAGGGTCATGATGCCGTTAATCATGCCGCCCCAGGAAGGCGCCAGCAGAATCAGCGAGAACAGCATGCCGATGGATTGCGTCCAGTCAGGCAACGCCGTGTAGTGCAGATGGTGAGGGCCGGCCCACATGTAGGTGAAGATCAGCGCCCAGAAGTGCACCACGGACAGCCGGTAGGAGTACACCGGACGCCCCGCCTGTTTGGGAACGAAGTAATACATCATCCCCAGGAAGCCGGCCGTCAGGAAGAAACCCACGGCGTTGTGACCATACCACCATTGCACCATGGCGTCCTGCACCCCCGCATAGACGGAGTAGGATCTTGGCGACCACAACGGCGCTTCCAGCACGGGAATGGCGACGCTGTTCACCAGATGCAGCAGGGCCACCGCGATAATCATGGCGCCGAAGAACCAGTTGGCGACATAAATGTGCGACACCTTGCGCTTGGCGATCGTGCCGAAAAACACCACGGCGTAGACAACCCAGACCAGGGTGATCAGGATGTCGATCGGCCATTCCAGTTCGGCGTACTCCTTGCCGCTTGTGATGCCCATCGGCAGCGAAAGCGCCGCCAGCAGGATGACAAGCTGCCAGCCCCAGAAGGTAAAAGCGGCCAGCCCGCTGCTGAACAACCGGGTATGGCATGTACGCTGCACACAATAATAGGAAGTCGCGAACAGGGCGCAGCCCCCGAATGCGAAGATGACCGCGTTGGTATGCAATGGTCGCAAGCGGCCATAGGATAGATACGGAGCAATGATCTCCGGTAAATTGGCACTGATAAGCTCCGGCCAGACCAGCTGGGCGGCAATGATGACACCGACCAGCATGCCTACAATGCCCCAGATGACGGTCATTACGGCAAATTGCCGCACGACCGTGTAGTTGTATGTGGTTTGCGTTTCCGACATGGACCCACCTCTCGTTGAAAAAAGACTTGTACACTGTCACCCCACAGCTTGGGACCGCGTATGGGACGGATGCTATTTTAGCCCAATATACAGCTATTTGATATAGATCAATTGAACAAACAAAGTCAGAAAATGAGTTCCGACGACACAGGGACAGGATGGCGCGCCAACAAAAAAAGGGTGCGCATGTGCGCACCCCAACCCCAACAGAGAAACAATCCAGTCTCCTGAGAGACCTGCCTACCTGACGGTAAAGTGAGACAGATTATGTTTTATCTGTCGGCGGTTGCTTTGACCCAAGTCAAATGCGCGGCTGTTTTTCCGGTTCGGAAGCCTTGTCAGGCAGTGCCGTCACAAGAGACACTGCCCCGCAAGGCGATACGGCGGATTTGCGCGGCGGCCCGTTCCCAATCCGGGCCACTGCGCGTCACTCAACACCCGACATTCCATGTTCAATGTCCAGATTCTTGAATCTGGACACAAATTCCATACGGTGGACAGCCTCTAATGACGGCAGTTGGCGGGCACATATTTGGAAACCTGGGCACCAGCAGCGGCTGCGCGAATAGTGTAGAAACTAGTTTCTACACTAACGGAACAAGCCCAAACGATAGGCTGGCCGGGTTTCAGCACATCGGTGGGCAGATTGCCACTGGTAGGCGTACCAATACCACTCGTACCGCCATAGGGTTGACCGCTGCCCGGTATCAGGACAAGCCCCATTTCTGTTCCATTGGCAGTCATGGCCTTGCGCAGCTTGCCCGCGAATTTGATGCCAATGCGGCCAGAATTGTCGTCTGGAGATTCAACATCGTCTATTCTCCGAATGTATATCCTGTCCACCTTTTCCGTCGAGTAAAACTCGTAGCCATAGCAAGAT
>JAISRR010000197.1 GCA_031273565.1 Zoogloeaceae bacterium
AATCTCTGAAACGTGCATGGATAGCGGGTTTTGCTATTTTCGATTCCAGAGTTACCGACAAAGTTACCGCCAAGGCGTTGGCGCTACCGTATTCACGCGACAAGGGCACAGCAAAACCCCCGCTTGCTGGCGGGGGGGAGGTCTTGGCCGGGGGCGGTTATCAGGCAAACCCCAGGTCAAGCATCGCCTTCTGGTAGTGCACGCGCGCCACGTCGCTGTCTTTTGCGGCGCGTTCCATGCAATCCAGCACGCGGCCTAGAAACAGCACGTCTTCCTCGTTACGTTCGTACGCGTCTTCGTCGTAAAACGTGCTCTCCGTCATTCGCGCAACGCGCTGCGCGGTCGCACGCGCTGATTCTGGTAGCGTATCGAAGGGTACGCCCCCTAGCGCCTTGGTCAAGGCGGCTCTGCGCGCTACATCGCGCACTTGGCATGCGTCTTCGTCGGTTCCGTACAGGGCAGCTTCAAACTCTTCATCCGTGATGTACGGGCGGGGGGTTTTGCTGGTGATATGATTCGCGGTAGCCATGATGCTTTCTCCTGAAAAGTGTGATGGTCAGAGGCGGCTTGCAGGTAACGACTGCTTACCGCCTCGCTTCGCTGGCGTGTGCCAACGACACCCACAAGTTACCACATTGATTTAGGCTGTCAAGCAAAGTTCTCGCTAAAAGCCAGTATCCATGCGGGTTTCCGCGTTAGCTAACGTAAAAAATTATGGCTTTGTGCTATGCGATTGCCTTGTTTGTGGGTGTCAGGTAGGGGGGGATGGGACACGCCTGGACGCCCGCCCCCCGCCGCTTGCGTGTTCCATATAGAGCGAACCCCAAAAGTTCAAAGCCTGTTAAACCCTTGACAGGCACTCCCCCGTTGTGGGGGATCACCCTGTTTTAGCGCAAGCTCCCGCCTCTGCGCTTCAGTCAGTGCAGTACCGGTGCGCGGTCAGGGGACGATTCCGGGAGGTGGTCAAGCGCACTGCGTACCGCCTTCAGTCTCTTGCGCAAGTAGCCAAGCACGGCACGCCGCGTTTTCAGTTCCCGCAGGATGGGTTCTTCTGGGAGCGCCACCGCCAGCAGGGGCATGGCGGCGGGGGACAGCACCAATTCCGGGGGGAGGCCGGGAAGGTACGCCTGTCGCATGCGCGCCCCCCATTCCAGAACCCTTGGGTCATCGCATTGCGCCTCGCATTCCAGAACCCTTGGGTCATCGTAGGGCGCCCCGCATGCGTGTAGGAAGTAGTGCACCATGCACCGCACCATGTAGGCGCCATGCGCGTATTGAATCGCGGTCTCCCCTCTGGTGTTCCGACAATATTGTATTTCTCGGCCTGCCGCCGCCCGTAGGGATTCCAGTATAGTGATGCATTCGGAAAGCATGTCTTTCTTCTCACGCAAGGGACGCCCTGCTCCCCAAATGCGGGTCGCGGCGAAGGCGATCAGGTATCGATTGACGGCTTCGGACGACAGCAATATCTCCACGAACTCAACCGTTCCCGGCGACATGTCATCTAAAAACATGGGGTATCCCCCTGCATGGAAAAGTGGATGCATTGTTTCTCTCCTGTGATTAAAGGTCGTTCATTTGTTACCGCCGGTGCGTCGAGCCATCTCGCCCCGTATTGCCTCGAAGATCTCTTCCCCCCCGCGCGGAAGCGCGTCTAGCGGAAGCACCACATGCCCCCTGCCAATGGTGTGGGGCAATTCGAACCGGGGCGTGAATTCTTCGTGCAGGGGGGGTACCCACATTTGCCGATCCGACGCCCTACGCCGGGCATGCATCGTCCATCCCAGCAGGTCGAGCAAGAGCGCCACCCGACCGGTGTTGACGCCCGCACGCATGGCTAACTCGCTGATAGACCGGGGGCGCAGGCGCTCGGAAAAATCACATGAGCAGAGTACCCGCCATGCGGCAAAGCGATGCGATGCCCCGCGCAGCGGCGAAGGTAGCATTGCGGCGCCCTCAAGCTGTGAAACGTGCAGTTTGTCGGGCAAGATACCCCCCTGCGTCGGTAAAGGTGTCGTAGTCATGTCAGCGGTCTCCTTGTCGGTTTGCGATGCCCCACAGCGCCGCCACGGGGTCAGCGCATTGCGTGCCTTCGCTTTTTTGCCAAAGTTGGGTAATCACATCAGGCAGATTCAAAGGCGCTGCCCATTCACGCCAGATGTCAAAATTGTCCAAACCCAGCCCGCGTAAAATCATTGACGCTTCGACGAATCGCCAGCGATTGAACGGGTCGATATGGAACAGTGGATTATGGATTTTTTGGGTATGCATTCGCACTCCTTTCATAGTAAAAAGATTTACTCATTTGCGCCTCTCTCAACAAAAAGCGGGGGGTTTTTATTTTTTCTGTTCTCTAGGGGGTTTTTAAGTGTTACATGTTACATTTCCCCAGCAAAGCCAGTATTCATGCGGGTTTCGGGCGTAACACAATGACAAAAGCAATCGCTTTTAAACCATCCCGGTTGGCATAAGTGTTACAGCAAAAACCCAGTATCCATGCGGGTTTCGGGGGTTTTGTAACATGTAACACTTAAAAACCCCCCTAGAGAACAGTTTTTTTATTTATCGTCGGGTTCCTCCTCTCCCCGATGCGGCAAATACCGCTCGAACACGTCGGTAAAATCGGTGAGTGCATACCCCCGTTCGACAGTTCCCCCGATACGCATTGGTTTCGACTTGATGCCGAACTCTGTCAACCGTTTTGCAATCTGTCGGGGGGTTATACATTGCCCTCTGTTAAATGTTGCCCACGGGCTATCACCAAAGTTGCTGCTACAGAGGGCGGATACCATGTCCGTGGTGCGCACTTTTGATTCCCCCCGTTGGGCAAATATCTCACGGAGGTCGGCAAGTAACTCCGTGCTGAGGGATGCGACGCTGTCGGACGCTCCACTGATCTTCACCGCGACCCGCTGCGCGACTTGTGCCCATTCCCCCCCGGCGAGGGCGGCAACAGCCAAAAGCGGTTCCCAGTTATCTTGCGCGCGGTCATGTAGCGCCGCCGGCAAGTTCGGGCGCGCCCGCTGGAACGCCTCCATGTTGTCTTGCGCAAACCGTGATAGTTTCCGGCGCAGCGTTTCGAACGTTTCGTCCGGCGTATGGCGCAGGCGCGCTACGGTCTCGTCGGGCTTCTTGCGGCGCAGTTCCAGAACGATGGAGCGGTCGGCGAGGGTTTCCGCAAGCCTGCCGATGCCGCACAGGGCTTTGCATCCCCAGGTGCTAAACCGTTTCGGGGTGAAGTCGTCGCCTACGGTGCGAATGACAAACGCAGAATCGCGGGTATGCCCCGAATTGATAATGCCGCGTAGCTCCTCGTTATCTTTAAGGAATGCGTCGGCCTCATCTATCAGAAGGGTAGGACGCCATGCTTCCACGGCGCGAAAAAGCGCCGCCGGGGTGATATTGCTGGCGGTCAGTGGGCGACAGGCCAGCTTGCCCAGCAACGTCAGTAGTTGTGTCTTGCCGCAGCGTTTTTCCGGGGCGGTGATATTTGCGATAGGCGCAACGTGCGCCGCGTCTATAAACCATGTGAATACGACCCAGAGCGTAGCGGCAACGACGGTTTGCGGTTCGCATGCAATATGCGCCCGGATGAGGCGGCCTATCCCCGCGAGCAGTTCCGCGCCATCCACGGGTTCCGTCCAAGGCTCATCGTCGGCGAAAGGGGGTTCATCCTGCGCGGCCTCGCCTTCGAGTTCAGCTTTCCGCGCTTTAACCGCAGCCTTGACCGCGCTGATTGGCACGCCTAACAGGTTCGCGGCGTCTTTTAACTTGCGGGCGAAGGCGATAGGGTCAAGCTCCACCAGCGTGTCGATAAATGCCTTTTCCGCGACACCGGGGGGGATTCTGCGCGAAAGCCCCGCCGTCAGCGGTGTCCCGTTGTTGGCGCGGTGCGGGCAATTCGCGCACGCCTCGAAGTCTGCCGCGATGACTTCGCAGCGGTGCGCCCCCTTGCGGGCGTCGAGTTTCTTTTGGGTTTCGGCGGGGGCGTAGCAGTCGGCCTTTGCGCTCCACTCGTGCGCCAGTGGCTCACCTTCGAGCGTGCATTTCACGACAGACAGAGCGTGAACCCATGCCGGTTCGGACTGGGGTAGCCCCGTTGCCTCGAACGCTTGCAGTAACGCGCAGTGCTGCTTGATGTCGTGGGCGCTTCTGGACGGCGCACCTGCGAGCGCGCCATCATTGACCGGAAGGCGGGGGCGAATGGGCGCGGGCAGTGCATTCGGTGCTGGTATTCTGGCCAGTTGTTCATCCAATTTCGCCTCGAAGTCTGCGAGCGAGTGCGCGGG
This sequence comes from Zoogloeaceae bacterium, assembly GCA_031273565.1. Taxonomy (GTDB): domain Bacteria; phylum Pseudomonadota; class Gammaproteobacteria; order Burkholderiales; family Rhodocyclaceae; genus Azovibrio. The sequence continues at coordinate 4,290 of JAISRR010000197.1, forward strand.
AACCGTCACGCCGTCCTGACTCGCGAGGAGGTAGTAAACCTTATTGCCGTTTTTGTGGATGCCCCCCGGCGGGCGCAACAGGCGCGAGGGGTCTTTTGTGCAAGCCCGGTCAGCCTTGAGGCCGTGCGCGAGGCATACCCGCTCCAGCTTTTCCGCAACGGGCTTCCAAACGTCGGGGGGAACGTCTTCCGTCAAGCAACAGTACAAATGCACCCCCGCCCCGCTGCGCACCAATAAGTTGCCACATACTCCTGTCGTGTGGCAAAAGTGGAGAACCGCTTTTTCCGCATCTTCCAGCGTCGGGTACGCCCCGTCCGGGTGCTTTTTGTACTTTTCCGCCCCCGCGTCGATGTCCAGATGAAAGCACCGCCGCGCTTGCACGTTGTCGATGGTGCGCCCGCTGTACTCCGTTCCGGGGTTTCTGAATGCCGCGGTGCCAAAGTACCAGTTCGTATCGGTGCCGACGGTTTCGGCGGCTAGCTTGCAAAACGCATCCCGCCCATGCGCCCATAGGTGCCTGCGGTTTTTCGCGCCATCGGCGGGGATGTGCACGAGGCAAAAATGCCCGGATTCTGGCAGCACGGTCTTGTAAAATGCTTCAGCATCGAAGGCGGGGGCGGGTATGGTATCCGACACGGTGCGCCCTTACGCCGTGCGGCTCTTTTGGGATTTAGCGGCAAGCCAGGCCAGAATGTCCGCGCCGCGCCAGAGCGTAACATGCCCGGTTCGCATCACTGGCTGGGGGAACCGCCCCTCTTTCACCCAGTCCCAGAATGTTGCCCGTGATATGGGCAGTATGGGGGGGATGCCTTTTCTGGCGTCTCCGTGAATTTGGTTCGCCCGGTAAAGGCTATCCGGCTGTAATTGGTGTTGCATATCGTCGCTCCTGTTTGGTTGGTACAGGTGCAATCGTAAGCAACCCAGGTATCAAACTCCCGGACAAAATGGAGGGTATTTATTTACGCGTCGGTGTCCTCTTGCAGTAACCGGCGTCTCGCCAATTGGGTCGCCTGCATGGACTTTTCACATACCCATCCCTGTGTTCCGCGCCATGCGGCGTAGGTTTCTTCGTCTCGCTGATCGGGATGAATGCGCTTGTCTTGCATCATACCGCCCGCGTACTCGTATGCTATGCGGGCGTCGGCGACCTCTTGCAGTAACTGGCGGCGCGCTCCCGTCAAGAATTCCTGCTCTTCTCTGCGAATAACCCGGTCGCTGATGTCCCATGCGCGCCCGCCCTTGGTTGCTTCGTCTTTGTGGATTGCGCGCAGTAGCCGCGCTACACATGGCGGGGCGTCCGTGGTTTCGCCGGGAAGGCGTTCGAGCAGCAGATATAGAAAGGCTAACGTTCTTGCGGGGGTGAGCGCGTATGTTTCCCCCCGATGTCCCCTCCGGAATACCTTGTTTGGTTTAGTGCCCGGTTCGCGGACAAGGCGGGGGAGCGCCGCTTGCCATGCCTCAAGGCTTTCTGTTGCGCCCCACTCGCTCGCAGCGTCGGCGGCCTCTTGAGTGTTTAGCCATGCGGCGAACGCGAGGAGTTCGGCTTTCCGCGCGGTCATTGCCGTTTTTGCCCCCGCTGTTGGCCTCCCTCTGCGTCGTGCCTCTGGGGGGATGTACCCGGCGCAGGACGCGAGTGCCGCGCGTGTCAGGGCGTGCAGGGCTTCGTGTTCGGGGAGTGCCGCCCATAGCCGCCCGTGCATCACGTCCCAGGCGTCGGACATGGACTTGGCCAATTGCGCAGAGGTTGCGGCAAAGAACACCGCTGACGCCCCGCGTTTGGCCTCGCCCCCGATACGTTCCCATGCGCTATGCAGAACCAGCGTTATCCGCGTTGCCAAAGCGATGGGAGGCAGGTTGCTCATGCGGCGTGCCCCCGTAGTGGTATCACTTCCGCCCCCGCCTTCAGCTTGTCCAGATAGTCCGCCCATAGTTGCATCATGGCTTTGCGTTCTTTCAGGAATTTGGTGCGGTTATATGCTGTTCCCAGAGTATCCGGTACGCTATGGGCTAGTTGATGTTCTATCCATTGTGGGTCTTGGTGTAGTTCTTCCGCCAGCAAGGTTCGCGCCATTGCACGAAACCCGTGTCCGGTGATGTCTTCTCCCGTGTCGTACCCCATCCGTCTGATAGCTGCGTTAATTGTCGCCCCGCTCATGGGTCGCCGGGGGTCGCGCCCCGGAAAGACGTGCTCATGCTGCCCGGTCAATGGATGAATCTCTCGCAGCACCGCCACCGCCTGATTCGATAGCGGAACAAGGTGGTCTATCCGGGTTTTGCTGACATGAAATTTCCACTCTGCTTTATCAAGGTCAAAATCCGCCCATTTCGCGGTGCGTAGCTCACCGGGTCGGACAAACACCAGCGGCGCAAGCAACAGGGCGCAACGGACGACGTGCGTCCCCTTGAAAGCATCCATTGCCCGCAGTAGTTCCCCGACGAGGGCAGGGGCGGTGATGCTGGCAAAGTGCTTACATGTTGCGACCTTGAACGCGCCTTTCAGGTCGGGGCAGGGGTCGCGTTCTGCCCGGCCTGTCTGAATGGCGTACCGCATCACTTGGGAAATACTGTTTTTTGCCTTTCGCACCGTTTCGGAAGCCCCCCGCGCTTCAATGCGGCGCAGCACGTCCAACACCAGCGGCGCGGTAATCTCTGCAATCGGCTTCCCGCCAAGCCACGGGAAAATATCACGCCCCAGAAGCGCGAGCACTTTGCCGGAATGGCCTGCGGACTTGTCGCCCTTCCATACTTCGAACCATTCCCGCGCCACCACTTCAAAACTGTTTGCAGCACGTTTCAATTCCCCCGCCTTCTGCGCTTTGCGGTTTTCGCCGGGGTCTATGCCCTGCGCCAGCATCTTGCGTGCTTCGTCCCTGCGGGCGCGAGCATCTTTCCACCCGGTGTCAGGATATACGCCCAGCGAACTGGTCTTTCGTTTGCCGCCGAATCGGTAATCCAGCCGCCACCATTTGCCGCCTGTTACCGTCAGCAGCAGATACAAGCCCTTTTCATCGGACATCTTGATGTTCTTCGCCCCCGGCTTTGCGGCGCGGATTGCGGTATCGGTAAGTGTCATGGCGGTAACTCCTTCTGGCGGTAGCGGTGTTCCCGTCTATATTACCGTCAGTTACCGTCGGATTGCAAGCTTTAGCATCGGACAGTAATAGACATAAAAAAAGCCTGCACCCTTGTTGTTATCTGGGTTTACAGGCTTTATCGGACTTCTTCAAACTGTCGCGTGGTACCCGGAGCGGGAATCGAACCCGCACGCCTTGCGGCTCCGGATTTTAAGTCCGGTATGTCTACCAATTCCATCATCCGGGCGGTGGATGTAAAAAAAGGAAAGCAACCCGCTTTCCTTTTTTAAAACCTGGAGCGGCAGAAGAGTCTCGAACTCTCGACCTCAACCTTGGCAAGGTTGCGCTCTACCAACTGAGCTACTGCCGCATATCTGGTCAAACCAATGTAACAAGCAAATTTTCCGGAGCGGCAGAAGCGTTTCAAGCTCAACCCTGACAAGGGTGCGCTCCAGCAACTGAACGACTGCCGCATCAGGCGTAACCTGACAACAATCTGGAGGCGCGAGCCGGAGTCGAACCGACCTACACGGATTTGCAATCCGGTGCATAACCGCTTTGCTATCGCGCCGGGGTTTTTTGCAAAACGACCGGAAATTCTGGAGCGGCAGAAGAGTCTCGAACTCTCGACCTCAACCTTGGCAAGGTTGCGCTCTACCAACTGAGCTACTGCCGCCCGGAACGAAGCGCGCATTATAGGGAACGACCTTCAAAAGTCAACTTTCGGGAGCAGGCAACGTAGCGCCTGGCAGATTCCGACATTCGACAAATGGATGAGGTTCCCCGGCAGGGAAAAAAGCGTTGGCGGAGTGGACGGGACTCGAACCCGCGACCCCCGGCGTGACAGGCCGGTATTCTAACCAACTGAACTACCACTCCACATACATGATGCAGCCAGCGTGTCAAATGCTGGCGTCCCCACGGGGAGTCGAACCCCGGTTATCGCCGTGAAAGGGCGGTGTCCTAGGCCTCTAGACGATGGGGACCCTAGTACAGATTCTTTTGCGACTGGTGGAGGTAAGCGGGATCGAACCGCTGACCTCTTGCATGCCATGCAAGCGCTCTCCCAGCTGAGCTATACCCCCGCCGCCAAAGAAGGGCGCATTATAAGGATCGCCCCAAGGCTTGTAAACCCCGGTTTTGCTTAATTCAAAAAAACCCGGCTTTCCCCTTCCGAAAAGGCGGGGAAAGCCGGTATTGGCTTGCAAAAGAGGTCAGCGGATGTCAGTCAGCGCATCGTCATCGTAATAACGAGAGTACGTTTTGCGGTAGCGCATTCGCCTGTGACAGCATGGCAACGCCGGCCTGTTGCAATATCTGGGCGCGGGAAAGTTTGGCGGTTTCCGCCGCGTAGTCGGCATCCATGATCCGGCTCTTGGCGGCTTCGGTGCTTTCCTGCGCGGAGGATAACTGCACCAGCACGCCTTCAAAACGGTTCTGGATCGCGCCCAGGTCGGCACGGTAGCTGTTGACGGTGTCAATGGCGACATCCAGCGCCGACATCGCATTCAGTGCCGCCGTATCCGCACAGATGTTGCCAAAGCTCGACACGTTCAGGGAATCAATATTGACGCTGATGCGCGAGTCGGCATCTACGGTTGTCGCGCCAATCTGGAAGCCAACGCCCGTAAAGGAGCCATCCAGCAGCTTCAAGCCATTGAAGTTGGTCGCCGTGGTCACGCGTTTAACTTCGCTCACCAGTTGTTGGTATTCCGCGTCCAGAGCGGCGCGGTTGGCGGTGTCGTATTGCCCGGAAGCCGATTGCACGGCCAGTTCGCGCATCCGTTGCAGGTGCTCGCCGATAGCGTTGAAGCCCGCTTCCGCCGTCTGCGCGACGGAAATGCCATCGTTGGCGTTCCGCATGGCCACCACCATGCCGCGTGATTGCGCGTCCATCTTGGAGGCAATCGCCATACCAGCGGCGTCGTCCTTGGAACTGTTGACCCTGAGGCCGGAAGACAGGCGTTGCAGGGCCTGATTCAAAGCTCCCTGCGAGGTGTTGAGATTCCGTTGGGCGTTTAAGGACGGAATATTGGTGTTGATGATTTGAGGCATTTCGTTCTCCTCTGGAGAAAATTAAATCAGCGTAAACCGTCAGAAAGGCAACTACCCGGCGGCGATCTGGCGATGGTTTAAGCATCAGGCGTGCCAGGTTTGTTTTTCCTTAAATATCAATCACGAAGCCACGCGGTGAGCAAGGTGAGAGGCAGATACTGCCGCTTCTATCCGGCGTGGGCGCAATTTCTTCCGCTTGAAAAAAACGGATAAACTGGGCGGTCTTGTCTGGGGGAAAAAGAAATGTCAGAAAAACTGAAACGCCTGCTCGACAAGGGCAGGAAGTCTTTGGCGCAAAAACAATACGAAGCGGCGGGCGCGCTGTTTGAGGAAGCCGTGACGCTGGACGCCAGAGCGCACGCGGGCTGGTTTGGTCTGGGCGAGGTGGCGCTGGCGATCGGGCAGCAGGATACAGCGGTGCAATTTCTGGAAGAAGCGGTGAAATTACAGCCGGACGCCGTGAAATACCTGCAACGTCTGGGTGAGTTGTACGGACGCATCGGTCATGCCGAATCCGGGGTGGAAGTCCTGTTGGCGGCGCGCCGCAAGGCGCCGAAGGACGCGGGGGTGCTGGCGAATCTGAGCGGCGCTTACGTCGCGGCGGGCAACTGGTACAAGGCCAGGGAGGTTTTGCAGGAGCTTGTGCGTTTGCCCAAGCCCAAGGCGGCGCATTTTTGCCTGTTGGGGCTGGCGGCGCAGAGCATCGGCGAACTCGATGACGCCATGAAGGCGCTGAAACGCGCCACGCGCATGGAGCCGCACTATCCCGACGCCTGGCTTTCTCTGGGGCATTTGTATCTTGAGAAAAAGCATTTGCCGGAGGCGGAAGAATGCGTGGAACACCTGTTCAAACTGGTGCCGCAGCAACTTTCCACGCTGGAATTGGCGGGTGATCTGGCCATGGAAAAGGGCAATTCCGGCGAAGCGGCAAATTTTTTCCAGTCCGCCGTTGCCCAGGCGGAAGATTCTGCCGCTTTGCAGGGCAAGCTGGCATTGGCGCTGGTGCTTTCCGGCGATGTGCTCCGCACCGTGGATGCCATGACAAGAGCGCATGAACTGGGGGTTCCTGAATCCTGGATACTGGAACAGCTTGGCTTTATCTTCACCAAGCGGCATCAACTGGATGTCGCTCAGGAAAATCTGGAAATGAGCCTGGAGCGCAATCCGGATAACCTTAATGTCATGAACACCCTGTTCGTGGTCTATTCCAAGCAGGGCAAGAGTGGACAGGCGCGCCAGATGGCGGACAGGATTCTGGAAAAAGATCCCAATCATATCAACGCTCTGGTTAACCTGGGGAGTTGGTATAGTGAGCAGGCCAGGATGGAGGAAGCCATCGCTACCTACCGGCGTGTACTGGAACTCAATCCCCGGATGGTTGCGGCCTATGCGAATTGTATGTGGTCGCTGGTGCACTCCTCCGAACACGGCGCGGCCGATATTCTGGAAGCGGCTCGCGCCTACGACATTAATATCTGTCAGCCACATCAGCGTCCGCGTGATTTTTCCGGTCGGGACGCCGATCCGGAGCGCCGACTCAAAATCGGCTGGCTGACCTCCGACATGCGCGAGCATCCGGTCGCCGCTTTCGTCGTGCCTTTTCTGACGCATTTCGACCGTCGTCAGGTGGAAATCTTTTTCTACCACCACACCCTGTCGGAAGACAAGGTTACCGGCATCGTGAAATCCCAGGCCGACAGGTGGCGTGAAGTGCAGGGGCTGGGCGATGACGCATTGGCGGATCTGATCGCCGCCGATGAAATCGACATTCTCGTGGATCTGAACGGCAATACGGAAGGTCACCGGTTGCCGGCGCTGGCGCGCAAACCCGCGCCAATACAAGTCACGTGGCTGGGTTTCCCCGGCACCAGCGGCATGTCGACGATGGATTACATTTTCATTCCGCCCGACCCTCTGCTGGAAAAAGGCGGCTGGTGCGCCGAGCAACCCTGGCCGCTGCCCGATTGCTATGGCGTGCGTACGGGCATTCCAGACGTTCCCATCCAGCCCGGTCTGCCCAGCGAACGTCCGGGGCGTCCTTTTACCTTTGCCTGCCTCAATAATTTCAGAAAAGCGAGTCAACTGGCGATTCGCTTGTGGAGCAAAATTCTGCTGCAAGTGCCGGAATCCCGTCTGGTGCTGGTGGGGCGCGGCGGCAAGGATGAAGCCTTTAGAAGCTATGTAGAGAGCCAGTTTGCACAATACGGCATTACCCCGGAGCGACTGGACATCAAGGGCATGATGCCGGTCAATGTCTATTTCGATTGTTATAACGAGGTCGATCTGTGCCTTGATCCCTTCCCCTTCAATGGCGGCACCACGGGGTATGACAGTATCTGGATGGGCGTGCCTTTCATTACCTGGCCGGGCGATTCCCTGGTTTCGCGCATGGGTCGGATCATCCTGAAAAACGTGGGTCTGGATGAACTGGTGGTCGACAGCGCGGACGCTTATGTGGAACTGGCGGTTTCTCTGGCGAACGATCCCGGACGACTGAAAAAATTGCGCGCCAACCTGCATGAACGGATGCAGGACAGCCCCCTGATGGATGCTCCCCGCATGGCAAAAAGTCTGGAACAGGCTTTTCGGGGGATGTGGCGGCGTTGGCTGGAGCACCGGGCGACGGGTATTCAGGGGCCGGAATGAGCGATTGGCGCGTGGTGCTTTTGGGCTACAATCATCAGGTTAAACAAAAAGTTACAGTCCTTTCCTGAAGTTGGATGAGCGATCATGATCAAGCAAGCGTTGGCGAGTGTGGAAGATTGGGTGGCCTACTTCAGCGCACAGGAATTACCGGTATTGCACCATACCCGTCGGCAACTGGAAGAGGCGCGCGTCCGCATGGATCAGGTTTCGGGCAAGCTGATTGCCCGTATCGTGTTGCAGGACCCGCTGATGGCGGTGCGGGTACTCTCCTACATCCAGCCCTTGATGACCGGGCAGCGATTGCATCACGATGTCGCCACCATCGCCGGCGCCATCATGATGTTGGGCATAGAGCCGTTTTTTCGACGGTTCGAAAACCTGCCGACGATTGAGGACCGTCTGAAAAACGAGTCGCCCCAAGCCCTGCTGGGAACGGTGCAGGTGATTCGCCGCGCTCAGCAGGCGGCGCATTACGCGCACGCATGGGCGGTCTGGCGTGTGGATGTGGACGTGGAAGAAGTGACGCTGGCGGCGTTGCTGCACGATCTGGCGGAAATCCTGCTCTACTGTTTCGCGCCCACGCTGGCGCTCGCCATCCGCGACAAACAATTGGCCGACCCGAATCTGCGCAGCGTCACTGTGCAGAAAGAAATTTTGGGGCTGCATCTGCTTTCCGTCCAGAACGCCTTGTGCAAGGCGTGGCGCCTGCCCGGTCTGTTGCTGACCCTGATCGACGACACGCACGCCGATCAACCCAGGGTCAGGAATGTGGCGCTGGCGGTCAGTCTGGCGCGCCACCTGGCGCATGGCTGGAAAGACGCGGCCTTGCCGGACGATCTGAAAGCCATTGCGCAACTGCTCAACCTGTCGGAAGCGGCTTTGGGCGAACGCCTGCGTCTGGCGTTGCCAGTGAATGAACCGCAAACCGAAATGTAACAAATTGAAATGCAACAAATGAAAACGCAACAAACGCATTGAGTACCCGTGAGTTTGGACTATCATTAAGGTGTCAGGAACACTTTTTTATCGGGTACGATCATGGACATCACCAGCGTAGGGCTGCAAGCGCCCTTTGGCAGTGCGGGAAGCAACGCCAGCGGCGCGGTTTCCGGCATCCAGCAAACGAATGGCGCGAACAATGCGGCGCGCAACGCGAACATTGCGAGTGACAACGCCCCGCCCGCCAGTACCCGCGTTACCATCAGTGACGAAGGACTGTCCCGTCTGGCGGCGGAGCAGATTGTCGGCGCGGGCGGCGAAGCCGGGATTCCGGCGATTGCCCCCGACGCACGGGAAGCTGCGGCAGCGACGGCATTGCCGCCGGTAACACAGGCGGCGGCAGCCGCCTCGGTCGAGGCAGGCGCTTCGGCGGCAGTCGGTCAGGGCGTCACACAAGCTGCGGCCAGTACGCCAGCGACGCAGCCCGCAGCAGCAGGCCCGACGGCTAACGCTACGGCGGGCGTCGCGAGCAATCGCGTTGGCGGCGCGCCGGATACGCCTGAAACGTCCAATACGTCCGCGCAAGCCGCGACGCCCGAAACCAGCAATGTCGTCCGGCAGGCCGTGGATGAAAACGCGCAACAGGCGCAGGTGCGTCAGAACGATGCCGCCGCTTCGCGGCAGGATGTCAGCCCGGTGCTGGCGCAAGGCGCAAATGCTTCCCGGAGCGCGCTCGCCGCCTGAAGCGCACCGACGTTCGCCACAGGGGAGATTCTCCCGTCCCGCCCTCCATTCGCCGCGACCTTCCCGTCGCGGCGAATTGTTTTTGACTCAGGGTTGGCGCATCAAAATACGTCGAGAAAACCGGATGATGCTCCACTGCCCACCACCCCATCAGGCTTCGCCTGCCATCCCTCCAGGGAACTGCCCCCATCAAGTTGGACAGTTTGGACAGTTAAACGGCGGTTACGCCGGTGGTGGCTTTGGCGCGCAGACCAGAATTTGATGCCCTGCCCCGGAGGTTCAGCGTCGTCCCCAATGATTTTGCCCCGCTGACGGCGTATCATCGCGTGACTTTTTTCGTTGTCTGTTCCCTGTCTCCTGATGCCTGATTCCCTGTCCGCACTTTTTTCTCCGCACGGCCCGCTGGCGGCAGCGATTCCGGGATTTCGCGTGCGCCCGTTGCAGGAGGAAATGGCGGAACGCATCGCGGCGGCCATCGCCGGACAAAAATCCTTCATCGCCGAGGCCGGTACGGGGACGGGCAAGACCTTCGCCTATCTTGCGCCCGCCCTGCTTTCCGGCGGCAAGGTCATTATTTCTACCGGCACCAAAACCTTGCAGGATCAATTGTTTAACAAGGATCTGCCGCTGATGCGCGCGGCGTTGAACGCGCCGGTGCAGGTTGCCCTGTTGAAGGGTCGCGCCAATTACGTCTGTCACTATTATGTGCGTCGGGCGGCGATGGAAGGACGTTTTTTCAACCGGGAAGAAGTCGATCATTTCGCCCGCATCCAGCGTTTTTTCAAGCAGACCCGCAGCGGGGACAAGGCCGAATGCGGCGATGTGCCGGAAAGTTCCCCCGTCTGGTCACAGGTGACGTCCACCCGCGACAATTGTCTGGGGCAGGATTGCCCGGATTTCAAGGATTGTTACGTCCAGGCGGCGAGAAAGGCGGCGATGGAAGCCGATCTGGTGGTCGTCAATCATCACCTCTTTTTCGCGGATGTGATGTTGCGCGACGAGGGCGTGGCTGAATTGTTGCCTGCCTGCAACACGGTGATTTTTGATGAGGCGCACCAGTTGCCGGAAGTCGCCTCCCTGTTTTTCGGCGAGAGCGTGTCCACTTCGCAGGTCATCGACCTCGTGCACGACGGCAAGGCGGAAGGGTTGTCGGCTGCCCGCGATTGTCTCGACCTGCAAACCAGCCTCTTTGCGCTGGAAAAGGCGGCGCGGGATTTGCGTCTGGGCGTGGGCGTGGAAAGCGGTCGTTTTGCGGCCCGACAGATGGAGGAAAAGCCGGGTTTTCTGGACGCCTTGCAGCAACTTCTGCAACGACTGGAAGAAACCGGGGCTATTTTGAAAACCCAGGCCGAGCGTTCCGAAGGGCTGGAAAAATGCTGGCAGCGGGCGTTGGAGTTGCGGGCGAATTTTGTCAGTTGGCGGGAGGGGGCGCAGGCTGAGGGCAGCGAGGGCAAAAAAGTGCGCTGGGGCGAAGCCTTCAGCCAGTCCCTGCAATTGAACGCCACGCCGTTGTCGGTGGCGGAAATCTTCGCGCGTCAGATGGAGGGGCATCCCCGTGCCTGGATTTTTACCTCCGCGACCCTGGCCGTGCAGGGACGCTTTGAGCATTACCAGTCGGAACTGGGCCTGTGGGCGGCGGACACCGGCTGTTGGGACAGTCCTTTCGATTACGAACATCAGGCTTTGCTCTACGTGCCGCAGGGCTTGCCCGAACCCAATTCCTGGGGCTACACGGAAGCGGTGGCAGAGGCGGCGTTCCCGTTGATCGACGCCTGTGGGGGCGGGGTGTTTTTTCTGTGCACCAGCCTGCGTGCCATGCGTCGCATTTACGAATTGCTGCAGGCGCATCTGGAAGCGACACACCCGGAAGCGGCGGACAGGCCGCCCCTGTTCCTGCAAGGCGAATGCGGCAAAAATGAATTGCTGGATCGTTTTCGCCGGGCGGGCAATGGCATTCTGGTCGGCAGCCAGAGTTTCTGGGAAGGCGTGGATGTGCGCGGTGAGGCGCTCTCGCTGGTGGTGATCGACAAGCTTCCTTTCGCGCCGCCGGATGATCCTGTGCTTTCCGCCCGTATCGAGGCAATGAAAAAAGCCGGACGCAACGCTTTTCTGGAATACCAGTTGCCGCGCGCGGTCATCAGCATCAAACAAGGCGCGGGACGCCTGATTCGCACCGAATCGGACAAAGGCGTGCTGATGATCTGCGACCCGCGCATGTTGAACAAGCCCTATGGCTACCGGGTCTGGCGCAGCCTGCCGCCCATGCGGCGCACGCGGGAAGTGCGGGCGGCGCTGGCGTTTTTTGGCGAGGGGGCGGGCACATGAACGCCGAAGCCTTCAACCAGCGTCCTGATCTCTGTCTGGACAGGGAGGCGCTGAACGCGGCGCTGACGGCGAGCGGGCTGGATGCACAAGCCTTGCGCCAGAGCCATCCCCTGCTGTTCGCCGCCGCGCCCGTGTTCGTGAGCGCCGCTGAAATCGACGAAATGCGCGGCCTGATTACCGCCATTGAAGCGGTTGTGGCCACGCCGGCATTTCAGGTGGCGGCGTTTGCCCATGCGCCGGAGATTGCCCGCCGCGATCCCG
>JAISRR010000199.1 GCA_031273565.1 Zoogloeaceae bacterium
GGCGTGTTCGGCGGCATGATCGCCGCCACCTTCATCGCCATCCTGTTCGTGCCGCTCTTCTTCAAGTGGCTGGAGCGCGGCAAGCAACTTATCCCGGCGGGTCTGGAAGAACACAAAAAGCCCAGGAAACACGGCAAGGCGCATTCGGAAGACACGCCGCATGACGGAGACGATACGGAGGGTAACAACCATGCTTAACAACTTTCCCCAATTCCACCCTTCCCGGCTGGCGCTGGCGCTGGGCGCAACCCTGCTTTTTTCCGGCTGCGCCATCGGCCCGGATTTCGTGCGCCCCGACACCGCCCTGCCCGAAAACTACGGCACAGAAGTCAATCTCCCCGTGGCGGCGGAAGCGGAAATCAATCCCGAATGGTGGAAACTCTTTGGCGACGCGACGCTGGATCAACTCGTCGAACAGACCCTCGCCAACAATCAGGATTTACTGGCCGCCGTCGCGCGCATGGAAGCCGCCGAAGCCGCCGCGCGCGAAGCGGGCGCGGAGTACTTCCCCAATGTCGATCTACAGGGTTCCTCCGTCCGCAACCGCACCAGCGGCACGACCGCCAGCGGCAAGCAAATGGGCGTGCTGACCTCCACCAATCGCCGCGTCGCGCTGGATGTCAGCTATGAACTCGACCTTTGGGGACGCATCCGCCGCAGTAACGAAGCCGCCCGCGCCGAGGCGCTGGCCGGACGCTTCGCGCATGACTCGGTGCGGCTTTCCCTGATTGCGCAGGTGGTCAGCGCCTATCTGAATCTGCGCGTGCAGGATGTCGAAGTGCTCGCCACCACCCGCAACCTGCAAAGCCAGACAAAAACCCGCGACATCGTATTGGGTCGCCGGGACGCCGGAGCCGCCTCCGACCTCGAACTCGCGCAGGCAAAGGCCGCTCAAGCGGCGACTTCGGCGCAACTCTCGGAAAGCCTGCGGCAACGGGCGCTGACGGAAAACCTGCTTGCCCTCCTGGTCGGGCAACCGGGTTTCCGTCTGGAAGCCCTCGCCGACAATGCCGTGCCTCTCCCCCCCCTGCCGCCCGTCGGTCTGCCTTCCGATCTGATCGCCGCGCGACCCGATCTGCGTCAGGCCGAAGAAACGCTGGTCGCCGCCAACGCCCGCATCGGCGTCGCCAGGGCGGCCTATTTCCCCAGCATCGGTCTGACCGGCTTTCTGGGCAGCGAAAGCGCCCGCTTGTCCGGCCTGTTCGAATCGCCCGCCGAAATCTGGTCATATGGCGCGACGCTGGTCATGCCCATCTTCAACGCCGGACGCACCGGCGCGCGTGTCGATCAGGCCAGCGCGCGGCAACGGGAAACCCTGGCGAATTACCAGAAAACCGTACAAAACGCCTTCCGCGAAGTGCGCGACGCCCTCATTTCGCTGCAACTCCATGACCGGGCGGAAAACGAGTTGCTGGCGCAACTCACCGCGGCGGGCGAGGCGCTGAAACTGGCGAACGCCCGCTACGATGTCGGCTACTCCAGCTTCCTCGATGTGCTGGACAGTCAGCGCACCTACAACAGCGCCCAGTTGCAATACCTCGCCGTGCGTCGCAATCGCCTGAACGCCGCTGTCGATCTGTTCAAGGCGCTGGGCGGCGGCTGGCGGGAAGCCAGCGGGGAAGAAAACCCGCAAGCCGGCGTCGCACCGACGGAAGACGACGCCACCGCCAGCGGTTCATAAGATCATGGTTCGCAAAACCAAAGAAAACGCCCAGGCAACGCGCAATTGCATTCTGGACGCCGCTGTCGAGCTTTTCGGCAGCAAGGGCGTTTCCTGCACTTCGTTAAACGACATCGCGCGGCACGCAGGGGTCACGCGCGGCGCGATCTACTGGCATTTCGAAAACAAGGTGGATTTGTTCACCGCCATGATTCGGCGCCTCATCTGCCCCCTGATGCTACACACCCGTGAATATGGCGATTTTCTGGCCCGCGACCCGATTGGATTTTTGCGTGCGATCACCGAAGAGTTTCTCGGCAAACTCACGCACGACCCGAATTTTCGCCGGGTGTTCGAGATTCTGTGGCACAAATGCGAATACGTCGGCGACATCGGCTCACTGCGCCAGCAGCATCTGGACGAAGGCGAACATCACATTGAAATCATCGAACAGGCATTCCGTCTGGCGAAGGAAAAAGGCCAGGTCAACACCGAACTGACACCGCACCAAGCCACCATCGGCCTCGTCGCCCTGACCGATGGTCTGATTTTCAACTGGACGAAAAACCAGCGCATGTTTCCGCTGGAAACCTACAGCGTCCCCATTCTCGATACTTTTTTCCGGGGATTGGGCGTGGCGGGCGGGGATCAGGAATCAAAATCCCCCGCCGCCTCCCAGATGACATGACTCTCTTTTTTGCTTTGTGCGCTGCGCGTGAGCATGTCGATCAGAGGCCAGGCGCGACTGGTTGGGCTGACGGGACGGGAGATGGCGGGAAGTTCCTTATCCTCTGCTTCTGCTTCCAGGGCGTTTTTCGATGTGGCGGCGCAATCTTGCAGATAGCGTTCGAGCGCGGCGACAGCAGGCAACATCTCCGGTCGGGTAATGACGCCTCTGGCGGTGCACACTTTGCCAATGGCCTTGAGCAGAGGACGAACGGTATCGGCGAAAATCATGAAAGAACCGGTTTCGCTGGAAGTAAAAGTGACAAGCATGGACGCCCCCGGAGTGGAAACAGGATGGGAGTGACAAGTGTAGCTTGAAACCCGCCTCGGCATGATGCGAAAATGAACGCAAACACTACATTCGCCTCGCTCCATGCCCCCCCGCATCAAGATGACAGGGAAATAATCATGACACACCCGGAACAACGTAATTGCGTGCCGCAGGTCGCGGATGAACTGGAACAGTTGGTCTTGCGCGAAATCGCCATGCGGGTGCGTAACTACACACAACCCTATGTACTGGATCTGCGCTGCGGCGAGGGGCGGCACAGCGTGACGATGGCGAGCCTGGGCGCGCGCGTGCTGGCTGTCGATGCGCCAAAGCAGGAAGCGCATGTCCGTAACCGGGCGCAGGCGTCGGGTTGCGCCGATAACGTGGATTTCGCGCCGCTGGCGGAAATCCCGGAAGAACTGCCGGAAGGTCCGTTCGATCTCGTTTTCTGGCATCACGGCATTCACGCTCTGCCCTACCCCAAGGCGCGTCAGGTGTTGCGCCGCGTCGTGAAAAGCATGCGCACCGGCGGCAAGCTGTTCCTCTCCGCCTACGGCCTGCATTCCGCGCTGGGCGAAGGCTACGCGGACGCGGACGCGCCGATTGAGGAACGTTTCAGCGCATTGAATCCGGCAATTGCCAAAAGCTACAACATTCAGGGGCCGGTCTGCCTGTACTCCGAACGCAATCTGGTCACCCTGCTGTTCGAGTCGGGCGGCAGCGTGCTCAGAAGCTTCACCACCACGCACGGCACCGTCAAGGCCGTCGCGGTGCGGATGTAGTCCCAGAAAATGCGCCTCCTCGTCATCGAAGACAACCGCGACATCCTCGCCAATGTGCTGGATTATCTTCAAATCAAGGGCTATATCACCGATTGCGCCGAGGATGGTCTCTCCGGCCTGCATCTGGCGGCGACCCGGCATTACGACCTGATCGTGCTCGACCTCATGTTGCCCGCCATCGATGGCTACGAAGTCTGTCGGCGGCTGCGCGAGGACGCCCGCATCGACACGCCCATCATCATGCTCACCGCGCGCGACACGCTGGATGACCGCTTGCAGGGTTTTGCCGTCGGCGCGGACGATTATCTGCTCAAACCCTTCGCGCTCTCGGAACTGGCGGCGCGCATCGAAGCCGTGCTGCGGCGCGCGCCGGGCGGACGCAAACGCCTGCTCGCCGTGGAAGACCTGCGCTACGACCTCGACACCCTGCAAGTCCGTCGGGCAGGAAAGCCCCTGAAACTGAACCCGGTCAGCCTGAAGCTGCTGGCTGTCCTGATGCAGAAAAGCCCCGCCGTCGTGCGCCGGGAAATTCTGGAAGATGTCCTGTGGGGCGACGACATTCCCGACAGCGACAGTCTGCGCAGCCACATCCACCAACTGCGTCAGGTCGTGGATAAACCCTTTTCGACCCCCCTGTTGCACACCGTGCATGGCATTGGCTTTCGCCTCGCGGGCAGGGAAGCAGAAAATGGCTGAACGCAAAAAACGCCTCCGACAACCCTTCGCCCGCCGCATCATCATCGCCTTTACCCTGATGACCTTCGTGGTCAGCAGCGTGATGTCCCTGAGTCTGTTTTACGCCGTGCATTTTCTCGAAGAAGAGCTGGTTTCACGCGCGCTGGACAAGACACTGGATCGTATCCTGAACGAAGACCTGAGCGAAAGCAAAGCGCCAAGTCTGAATTCCGATACCTGGTTCTTTGCCTCTGACCGCCTGGAATACGCCATCCCGGAACAGTTCGCGCAGATGAAACCCGGATTCAGCGAATGGGAGGCCGGGGATGAAGCCTATTACATGTATATCCGCGAAACGGGCGGGCAGCGTTACATCCTGATGCAGGATCAGCATGAATTCGAACGCCACGAAAACACCCTGTTCAATCTTCTGTTCGCGGGCTTCCTGCTCACCGTCGTCGGCGCATGGGGACTGGGCCGACTGACCGCGAAACGGGTCATGGCGCCCATCAGCCGTCTGGCGCAGGAAGTGCGCCAGCGGGAATCTCTGTCGGCATCGGCCTCGCCGATGGCGGAGCATTACGCGAACGACGAAATCGGTCGTCTGGCCGAAGCCTTCGACGCCAGCCTGCAACGACTGGGCGAAGCCCTGGAACGGGAACGCCTGTTCACCAGCGATGTCAGCCACGAACTACGCACGCCGCTAATGATTATCGCCACCTCCTGCGAACTGCTGGCTGCCGACGATCTGCCCCCCCGCGAACGCGAGCAGATCGAACGCATTGCGCGCGCCGCCGAAGAAATGCGAAGTCTGGCGGAAATTTTCCTGATGCTGGCGCGGGGATCAGAAAACAGCGGACAGAAACCGGAAGACAGCGCAGGCACGCTGACCGCCATCGCCGAAGAACAATACGCCCGCTGGTTGCCCGCAATGCAGGCCAAGGGACTGGAATTCGGGATGCGCGCCGAATCGACGCCGCAAACCACGCCCCTGAACGCCGTCCTGCTGCGCGCCGTCCTCGGCAATCTGCTCAGAAACGCCTGGCATTACACGGAACAGGGTTGGGTGCGGCTGACGCTGGAGGCAGGCGGGTTCAAGGTCGAAGACAGCGGTATCGGCATTCCCGAACAGGAAAAAGAACAGGTTTTTCAGGCGTTCACACGCGGCGCACAGGCGCGCGGCGAAGGGCTGGGATTGGGACTGTCGCTGGTCAGGCGCATCTGCGTGAGCCAGGGCTGGAAAATCACGCTGGACAGCCTGCCCGAAGGCGGCAGTTGCTTTTGCGTGCGTCTTGATTGAAATGGTGGGGCGCGCGCGGCGCGCTGGTTCCCGCCCATCACGTTTTTTTCACATTTCCTTGACGGAGATTTAACAGGGCCGGATGAAAAATGGCGGCGTTTTTTCATCATGGAACACGGCAAGATGTCCGCACACCACACAACGGAAACCCCGGAACTCGCGTTTTCGCGCAAATATGATTACGCCTGCGCCGAAAACTATTTTCACAAGCGCCAGTCCGGCATGGCGCGTCGTCTTTCCCACTGGCGGGAAACGCAGATTGCCCGTCATGCCCTGCAACGTGCGGGCAATCCCGCCTCGGTGCCTGACCTGCCTTGCGGGGCGGGGCGTTTTTGGCCCATGTTGCTCGAACAGCCGAAGCGCGTGCGCCTTGCGGCGGACAATTCCACGGACATGCTGCAAGTCGCCCGTTCCCGGCAGTCGCCGGAAATTACCCGCCGCGTCACGACCTTGCAGACTTCCGCCTTCGCCATCGATCTGCCCAATCAGGCGGTCGACTGCGTTTTCTGCATGCGTCTCCTGCACCATATCGGCGATGTGGCGCATCGCATCGCCATGCTGCGCGAATTTCATCGCGTCACACGGGAAAGTGTGGTCGTCTCCCTGTGGATAGACGGCAACTACAAGTCCTGGAAGCGGCAAAGGCTCGAACGCCGCCGTTTGGAAGCGGAACGCGCCAGCCAGAACCGTTTTATCAGCGTCCGAAGCACGATTGAGGCCGAAATCCGGCAAGCCGGATTCGGCCTCAATGGTCATGACGATTTCCTGCCCGCCTACGCCATGTGGCGCGTCTATACCCTGCGTAAGGGGGCCTGAACATGTCGCTACGCGCAAAAATCCACGCCCTTTTTACCCTTCGTCCAACGATCAGTTGCGGTCTTCTGCTCATGATCGCCGCGCTGTACCTCGCCCTTGGCCTGAACATGAGCCTGTGGCGCTTCATTTTCACGCGCCTTGCCTTCGACCACTTCGGCGCGTTCGCCCTTGCCACCAGTTTTCCCGTGCTGGTCTTTGCCATCGTATTGCTGCTCCTCTATCTTTTTGCCTGGCCGTATCTGCTGAAACCTGTCCTGCTGACGCTGTGCCTGCTTTCCAGCGTCGCCAACTTCATGATGTTCAATTACGGCGCGTTTCTCGACATCGACATGATTCGCAATGTTTTTGAAACCAACCCGCACGAAGCCTTCGATCTCATGTCGTTCACCGGCGTCATCTGGGTATTTTTTACGGGCATCGTCCCGGCGGCGTTGCTCATGCGGCTGAATATCAAATACCGTTCGCCCTTGCGGGAAGCCGGATTCAGGGTGGTCGCCATCCTGCTGTGCGCGGGTCTGACGTGGGGCATCCTGGGTGTGTTTTACAAGGATTACGCCTCTTTTGGCCGCAACTACGCCGAGATCAAACACCTGATCAGTCCCATCAACTATATTTACTCGACGACGCGCTACCTGAAACGCCAGCGCATCGCCCAACGCCCGTTTGAAATTCTCGACGCCCAGGTGAAACCCGTCGCATATAACAATACGGCAAACAGCGCGGCGAACGCTGCCCCGCGCCTGCTCATCCTCGTCATCGGAGAAACCGCGCGCGCCAGCGCCTTCGCCCTGAATGGTTACGCCAGACCCACCAACCCGCAACTGCTTCAGGAAGATGTCATCAATTTCAGCAATGTCGCTTCCTGTGGAACGGCAACCGCCATCTCGCTACCCTGTATTTTTTCCGCCAAACCGCGCACAAAATTTATCAAGGATGACGAATACAATGTGCAAAACCTGCTCGACATTCTGAAACTGGCGAATTACGACGTGCTCTGGCTCGAAAACGATGCCGGTTGCAAGGGTGTCTGCGCGCGCGTGCCCACGGAAAAAATCGCCACAAATTCGCCTTCCCGCTTTTGCGATGGCAACAACTGTTTCGACGAGGTTCTGCTCGAAAACCTCGACGAGCGTCTCGCCGCCCTCACGCAAAACACCGTCATCGTACTGCACGCCATCGGCAGCCACGGCCCCGCCTATTACGAACGCTACCCGGAAGCTTTCCGGCAATTCACGCCGGATTGCCGCACCACCGACCTGCAACGGTGCAGCCAGCAGGAAATCATCAATGCCTACGACAATACCATTCTCTACACCGACTTTTTTCTGGCCGAAGCCATCCGCACGCTGAAGCGTTTTCCCAAGCTCAATTCCAGCCTGCTCTACGTTTCCGATCATGGCGAATCGTTGGGGGAAAACAATCTCTACCTGCACGGCGTGCCCTACGCCATCGCCCCGGACAACCAGAAAAAAGTGCCTTTGATTTTCTGGCTGTCGGACAGGATGGCAAAAGACGAAAGACTGGATTCAGGCTGCCTTCGAAAACAGGCCGCCGAAAACGCCTACTCGCACGACAATCTGTTCCATTCCCTGCTTGGATTGATGCGGGTCGACACGAAACTGTACGACGCCACGCTGGATATTTTCAGAAGCTGCCGCAAACCCGATTCCAGAATAACGGCATCGGCATCGCCGCGCACCGGTTGATCCGCGCTCACTCCTCCGCCAGACGCAGCCCTTCGCCCCCCTGCATCTGCGGCAGCGAAGGCATCAGTCCCCCGGCTTTTCCCGCTCGGCGACGCGCGCCGCAGACGCTTCATCCGGCACGCCCGGCACGCCATGTTCCCGCATCGCCGCCAGAAATGCCTGCCGTAGTTCGGCATCGGAAAAGGCGCTGTCCGGCACGGCCTGCACCGCCCGGATGTCACCGAGAATCATCGCCAGCCATCCTGCCTGTACGCTGATTTCCCGCACCACTGCCCAGGCGTAGCGCGCTTCGCAAATATCCGAGTGAATCAGCACGCCATCGCCATCAATGGTGACGCGACACTCCCCGATGCTGTTCGCGTATTTTTCATACCACCAGTCCCGATACCACGAGTAGCCAAAGGAAATCATCAGGCAACCGACGATCCCGCCCAGAAAGAACACGCCATTATTCCCCAACAGCATGGGCGGAACGACGAGGATGAGCACCCCCAACGCGGGCATATAGAGCAGGACGCGCCGCCAGCCCGCGTCTTGCCGCACACGCTGCGTGGCAAGCTGGAACGCCGCAGCCATCTGCCGCTTGTTCAACCGGTAACTGATCTGAATGGGCGTCATGGCCTCACTCCCGTAAAAGTGGATGCGGGTAAAAAAACTTCTGTCACCAGCACGCCCTTGGCCTGCCGGTTGAAGCGGGAACGTCTGGCCCAAAGTCGGGGGGGCAGCGCGACAGGCGCATCATCCGCCAGTGCTTCAAGAATGCGGCGATACAACGCATCATGCCGGTCAAGGCGGCGGAATTCCAGCGCGCCGCGCAGAATGCGCGGGTCGGAAAACAGGAGTTTGCCCAGGGGCTGACTTTGCAGGGCGGCAAAGTAACGGTCGAAAGGATGACGCGGGCAATAGGGCATGACGGTGTGCGCGAACACGGCGGGGCGTCCGTCGGTAACGAGCAGCACATCGCGCTCCCACACCACCTGTCCGACGCGCAATGCCAGACAATCGGCTTCATCCGGCGAGAGGGACGCGACGCGCTGGCAGAGGCAGCGCACGGCAAACTGTCGGCAGGCGCGGCGCAAGCGCAGGGTGAGCGAACCTTGTTCGCGCAGCAGCGCGCGGGCATCGGCGTCAAGGGCGGTGGCGCGTTGTAAATGCGGCAGCCAGTTCATCGCGGACGCATGGCGCGTTCCACGCCCTTGATCTGCATGCCCGGCACAATGCCCTTTGCCGCAAACCAGCCCTGATTCATTTCCAGCGCAAAGCGGGCAGGCGTGTCGGCGCAATGATTTTCTTCGCTCCCCGGCCGCATATCGCGAATATTGATGATGCGCCCGCTGTCATCGAGGAAAGCCACGGAAAGCGGCAGCAGGGTATTTTTCATCCACATGCAATGTCGCGCCGCCTGTGTAAAAACAAACAACATGCCTTCGTTACCGGCCATGCTGCGTCTGCCCATTAATCCGATCTCACGGGTTTCCGGCGTCGCCGCCACTTCCGCCGCAATACGATAAAAGCCCGCGTTCAAGTCCAGACGCGGCAGCACGGCCTGTTGCGCGCTGGCCAGGGTTGCCCCCGTCAGAGCGAGACAGGCGCATAAGAGAGAGAGGAACGTTTTTTTCATGGTGCGTGATTATAAAACCGGAACCACCCGGAATTCCCCCGGCGCAAGCCCCTCCAGCGCATATGGCCCGATGGCCACGCGAATCAGGCGCAGGGTAGGAAAGCCCACCGCCGCCGTCATCCGCCGCACCTGACGGTTGCGACCTTCGCGCAACCCAAGCTCCAGCCAGGAAGTCGGAATGGACGCGCGAAAACGAACCGGCGGCTGGCGTTCCCAGAGATTTTTGGGCGCGTCCATCTGGCGGGCGCGGGCGGGACGGGTAAGGCCGTCTTTCAGACGCACACCCCGGCGCAGGCAGTCGAGCGCCGCTTCATCGGGCACGCCTTCGACCTCGGCCCAATACACTTTTTCCATTTTGTAGCGCGGGTCGCTGATCTTCGCTTGCAGCCCGCCATCATCCGTCAGCAACAACAAGCCTTCGCTATCGGCGTCCAGCCGCCCCGCGACATACACACCCGGCATGTCGATATAATCCTTCAACCCGCGCCACCGCCCTTCCGGCGTGAATTGGCTCAGGACGCCATAGGGTTTGTTGAAGCAGAGCAGGCGGGCGGGCGAACTGCCTGAGCGTGCACCGCCGCGCTGATCGGAAAGTATCGGAAAAACTGACTTATTCATCATCGGGGTCAAGATAACGGCGCGCTCCGGGCTTGAGAACTGACTTCAATTCTGAAAAAGGCACTTCCGCCTGTACGCCGAGATTGGCGCCTCCCCAATGTCCTATACCGGAAATAGCCAGCGCCAATTTACCGGGTTGGTCGAAGAACAGGGAAAAGTATTCTTTCACCAGCTGGGCAGAATAGCCAGTTTCATCTTCATCATTCTCCGATAGCGCACGTTCGATCACTTTCACCATCGCCGGATCGACATCCCATCCATATTCCCCCGGAACAAAAGCCTTGAACAGACGGTTCCAGTCCAGATACTCGCCACGAATCAGGTCGAAGGTATAAGGGTCGAAATGGTTATCGGGATGCGCCCCGCCGCAAAACGTGCTGCCAGATTCATACAGGCTCATCAGGGTCGTTGTCAGATGAGTGACCTGAATCGTCTCGTCATCGTAACCCCCTAACGATCCTGCCGCCGGCCCGCTGTTTTCGTACATTGTTGCCCGGCATCCAAGCGCAGCCAGCGTCATTTGCCAATGCCGCTGTTCCAGCAAAAAATTGATCTTCTTCAGCACTTGCGCGTCCGGGTGCCGTACAAGACGAGGATACTTGAACACGGAACGCGGATCAGACCACATCTGGTAAGCCACCTTTTCGTCCCCACGCTCCGCGCCAACCGGCACGGCATGTCCATTGAGTTTCAGGTACTCGTAAGGCGCCTGTTTCATACCGATGATCGCATCGTAAGCCAGACCGCTACCGACGCCGCCCGAAATTGCTTCCGTTACCGCCTGCACGGAACCTGGCTGGGTTTTCTCAGGGTCATAGCGGGCAACGCGCCGCAAAGAGAAAGTACGCGCTTTCCCTGTTTCATCATCTATCCTGCGACCTTGATACACCGCGCCCGTCAGACGGCCTTTCCAGTGCGCTTTGGGAAAATCAACAAACATGTCGCAATCATTATATTCACAACCCTCTTCAGCGTTAATTTCATACTGAGTCTTCGGCTCAACCAGCGCATCCAGCGTGCCCGACAGCGGAATATCGACGCCATAACGCGGGTAAAAATAACGCCCGACATAGCGGTTTGGCATTTTTGACGAAGCCTCTTCCGAAGGCGCAAGTTCCAGTTCCATGATGACGGTGCCAACGCCTTGCAGCGTGCCCTGATACACCACCCGCTCGACCGCTTCGGCTTCTGCAATAAAGGACAGCGCAGCGAACAACAGAAAAATGATTTTTGTCATGAGGGCAATCTCCATCTGGCGCGTTGGGTCATGCGGTTCATTTGAGAACCTCCCAATACCCTGTTTTATCCGACCCGACGCGACGCAGGCAGGTGTTTTTCAGGCGTTCGATTCTTCTTTCAATCGTGCGTAGGGATTTTCCGGTTTTGGCGGCCAACTCTGCCTGGGTGATTTTTCTGTTTTGTCGGATTAAGGACAACAGTTCCCGATCTGTGTCGTTTATTTCCGCATTTACAGTGCCATTTACCCCGTCATTTACCCCGTCATTTACCCCGTCACCCGCTGCCCCTGTAGTCGCCCAACGCATTTCCAGTACCGAATAGTCCGCCGAATCAAAAGCATCGTACAGGCGCAGGAGGCGCCCTTGTTGCCGCCAGCCGTGGATGATCTTGGGCAAACCCGAACCGGCTCGTTCGCCCAGGCCAATCATTAAAAACATCTGCTGCATTGTGCGGTTACGGCAGTCGCTCACCCCCCCCTGCAGAGCTTGTTCCGCTGGCACCCGCAGGCTGCCCGGATTGCGAAAAACAAAGCCCGCCGGTTCCTTGATGACGCGCACGGAAATCCGTCCGGTGAAATCCGCATGCACCAGCGTGTTAACCAGCGCCTCGCGCAACGCCTGATGCACGAGCGTGTCATCCTGTCGCAAGTCGCCTTTCAGGACGAAAGGGACTTTTAAATCCGCTGTCAGTTTGTTCACCACGCGCCGGTAAAAATCGAAGACATTGCCCGACCATGTGCCATCCGGCGCCACGCGGTCTAACCAGCGCATCTCAGACGATGGATTGGCAGAATGTTCCTGATAATCCACAAAATACAGCGGTCTCGCTTCGGTAATCGCCGTCCACTGCCCGAACATCAACAACCCTGCCACGGTCAGCCCTGATTCACCGCTGGCGCGGTCAACCTTCCACCCGCCCAACATTTGCAAAAATTCCCGGTCATCCAGCGCCAGCCACGGATGGTCGGGCTTGTCCGCCCGGAAAATATTGCGGTACGCCTTCAGGCTCTCCCCGTCCAAATCCTTCAGGTCGAAGTGCGGCAGAATGGCTGCGTCGCGGCTGTCTTCAACCTGCTCGGCAATCATGCGCCGCACTTCTTCGTCCGACAACGGGCGGTCGCCTTCATTGAGACGCCGGTAGGTGTGACCAAGAAAAGGATTGGTCGTGAGGTGAACCGGGCGTTGTTTGCGCGTGGCGCGTGGAATTTCGATGACCAGCAAGGTTTGATCGTTTACCGGAATTTCCTTCACATCCGCATCGGTCAGCAAATTCACGCTCACTTTTTGCCGATTATTCAGCCCGTCGAAAAGTTCCTTGCGAACTTTTGCCACGTTACCGATGCCTTCAATCAGAAACTGCCCCTGTTTTTCACGCAAACCGAGCAGAACCACGCCGCCGCTGGTGTTCGCAAAGGCGCTGTAAGTGGGCCAGAAATCCTCTGGCACCACCCCCTGTCCATCGCGCCCAATGGCAAGCTTGCATTCCAAATCAATGGATTCGCGCAGGCGGTTCAGGTCGGCGGTTGTTTTGATGTCAAGCATGTAAAAGCTTTCGGATTAGCGACGGTCATTTCCAGCGTGGCTCTGGATTTACATTCTAGCCCAGTTCCTTCTGAAAACAGGCAACCCAGCCTTATCCAATGAGGAATGAGCCTGAAGTGATGGTGCATTTCCAACGAGAGATGAGCCTGAAGCTAAAAAATAGCAGGGCAAGGAGCGTGTGGGTTGATCATTCTGAGGATGGTG
>JAISRR010000201.1 GCA_031273565.1 Zoogloeaceae bacterium
ACCATCCTCAGAATGATCAACCCACACGCTCCTTGCCCTGCTATTTTTTAGCTTCAGGCTCATCTCTCGTTGGAAATGCACCATCACTTCAGGCTCATTCCTCATTGGATAAGGCTAAGTTTTTACATGGCAAGGTACTTGACGTATAATCGCCCGGTTCAGTTCAACCAGGATATTTCCAGGGGTTAGGTTATGAGTGATCAAGGCAAGATGGACTGTGGCAGGCGGCGACTGATTGTCGCCACTTCCGCAGTAGGGGGGGTAGGCGTTCTGGCGGCGGCTGTGCCGTTCGTTTCCTCCATGCTGCCCTCCGAACGGGCGAAAGCGGCGGGCGCGCCGGTCGAGGCGGACATCAGCAAGCTGGAACCTGGTCAGATAATGACCGTGGAATGGCGCGGCAAGCCGGTGTGGATCATCAACCGCACGCCGGAAATGTTGGCTTCCCTGAAACAGGTTGAAGGCGATCTGGCCGATCCGCCTTCCGAAAAGTCCATTCAGCCTGAATACTGTAAAAACGAAGCCCGTTCCATCAGCGACAAGAAACCTGAAATCCTGGTGGTCGTTGGCATCTGCACCCATCTGGGCTGTTCGCCCACCTCCAAATTCAAGCCGGGCGCGGAAGAAGGCATGACCGCCGACTGGAAAGGCGGTTTTCTCTGCCCCTGCCACGGCTCTACCTTTGACCTGGCGGGGCGCGTGTTCAAGAACAAACCCGCGCCGACCAATCTGGACATCCCGCCGCATCGCTATCTTTCCGATACCCGCATCCTTATCGGCGAAGACACTCAGGGGGCTTAAGACATGGCGACCAACAGCAATTACGAAAAATTCAAATCCGACGGCTCGATTCTGGGTTGCGTGCTGGAATGGGTAGACGCCCGTTTCCCGCTGACTTCCATGTGGAAGGCGCACCTGTCCGAATACTACGCGCCGAAGAATTTCAACTTCTGGTATTACTTTGGCTCACTGGCACTGCTGGTGCTGGTGCTTCAGGTCGTGACCGGCATCTTTCTGGCCATGAATTACAAGCCGGATGCCTCGCTGAACGTCTTTGGCGTGCCGGTGGCGTTCGACAGCCTCAACTACATTACGCATGATGTGAATTGGGGCTGGTTGATCCGCAACATGCATTCCACCGGCGCTTCCGCTTTCTTCATCGTGGTGTATCTGCATATGTTTCGCGGCATGCTTTACGGTTCCTACCGCAAGCCGCGCGAACTGGTCTGGATTTTCGGCATCCTGATTTTCCTCTGCCTGATGGCCGAGGCGTTCATGGGTTATCTATTACCCTGGGGGCAGATGTCCCTGTGGGGCGCGCAGGTGATTGTCAATCTGTTCGGCGCCATTCCCCTGGTCGGCGAGCCGCTTTCCATCTGGGTGCGCGGCGATTTCGTGGTGGGCGACGCCACCCTGAACCGGTTCTTCGCTTTTCATGTGGTGGCGGTTCCGCTGGTGCTGATCGGTCTCGTGGCGGCGCATGTGCTGGCGCTGCATGAAGTCGGCTCGAACAACCCGGATGGCATCGAAATCAAGAAGCTCAAGAATGAAAAAGGCATTCCGCTCGACGGCATTCCCTTCCACCCCTATTACACGGTGAAAGACATCGTGGGCGTGGTGGTGTTCCTGATGCTGTTCTCCTTCGTGGTGTTCTTCTGGCCCGAAGGCGGCGGTTACTTTCTGGAATACAACAACTTCTTCCAGGCCGACCCCATGAAGACGCCAGCGCACATCGCGCCAGTGTGGTATTTCACGCCCTTCTACTCGATGCTGCGGGCGATGGTGTGGAACTTCTTCTGGCTGGACGCCAAGTTCTGGGGCGTAGTCGCCATGGGCGGCGGCGTGGTTATCCTGGCTTTCCTGCCCTGGCTTGACCGCTCGCCGGTGAAATCCATCCGCTATCGCGGACCGATTTACAAGACGCTGCTCGCCATCTTCGTGTTCACCTTTCTGGTGCTGGGTTTCCTGGGCACCAAGGTGCCGGGATATTATTTCTTCGGTTATTCGCCCGCCACGAATCCCGATGGCTCGGTCATCTTCAGCCCGTTGAATTACCTGCTGTCGGGTGATCTCATCGCACAGGTCTTCACCGTTTATTACTTCCTGTTTTTCCTCACCATGCCCTGGTGGTCGCGTGTGGATAAATACAAACCCGAACCGGAAAGGGTCACCTGGAAATGAAAACCATGCGTAACCTGAAAACTCTGCTGGCGGTGTTGCTCTTCGCACCCGCCCTGGCCCTGGCCTCGGAAGCGGTGCATCTGGACCCTGCGCCGGATGTCTCCGGCGACAAGGCCGCCCTGCAAAACGGCGCCAGGCTGTTCGTGAACTACTGCCTCTCCTGCCACGGCGCCAGCGCCCTGCGCTACAACCGGTTGCTGGAACTGGGTCTGACCGAACAACAGGTGATCGACAACCTGATGTTCACCACCGACAAAATCGGCGACCGGATGACCGTGGCCATGCGTCCTGCCGATGCCAAGAAATGGTTTGGCGTGGTGCCGCCCGACCTCTCCATCATCGCCCGCGCCCGCGCTTCCGCCGATGGTAGCGGCGCGGACTGGCTGTACACCTACCTGCGCAGTTTCTATCGCGACGAAAACCGTCCGACCGGCTGGAACAACGCAATCTTCTCCAACGTTGGCATGCCGCACATTCTCTTCAACCTGCAAGGGGAGCAGGTTCTGGAAACCCGCAAGGTGCAGCAGGACGGAAAAGAAGTCGAAGCGCATAAACTGGCGCTGACCCCCGGCACGGGCGCGCTGACGCCTGCCGAGTACGACAAACAGGTCGCCGATCTGGTCGGGTTCATGGTCTGGATGAGCGACCCGGAAGCTGGATTCAGAAAGCGTCTGGGTGTCGGCGTGCTGATTTTCCTGGCGGTGCTGTTTGTCTTTGCCTACGCGTTGAAGAAGGAATTCTGGAAAGACGTGCATTAACCCTTTGTTTCCATCACGGCATCGTCCCCCGGATTTCCGGGGTACGATGCCGCATCGTTTTCAGGTCAATTGCTTATGATGAATCTTTACTCAGGAACCACTGATCCTTTCAGCCATCGCTGCCGTATCGTGCTTTATGAAAAAGGCATGGATTTTCAGGTCATTGATGTCGACATGTTCAACAAACCGGAAGAACTGGCGGCGGTCAATCCGCACAACCGGGTGCCGGTGCTGGTTGAACGTGATCTGGTGCTCTACGAACCCAATATCATCAACGAATACATCGACGAGCGTTTCCCGCATCCGCAACTGATGCCGCCCGATCCCATCATGCGGGCGCGCGCGCGACAATTGCTGTCCGGCATGGAGCGGGAGATTTTCAGTTTCATCGAACCCATTGAAAAAAGTCTGAAATCCGCTGACAAGGCGAAGAAGGAAATCGGTGCCCGGCTCACCGAACTGACGCCGATTTTCAACAAACAGAAATTCATGCTGGGCGACGACTTTTCCATGCTCGACGTGGCGGTTGCGCCGCTCTTGTGGCGGCTCAATCATTACGGCATTGAATTGGGCAAGACTGCGGCGCCCCTGATGAAATACGCGGAACGCATTTTCAGTCGGCAGGGTTTCATTGATGCCCTGACGCCTTCTGAAAAAGCGATGCGCAAATAATGAGCGCCGACAAACTGCCTTCCACCAAGCCCTACTTCGTGCGCGCCATCTGGGAATGGTGCAACGACAACGGCTTTACGCCCTA
Organism: Zoogloeaceae bacterium; assembly: GCA_031273565.1. Classification (GTDB taxonomy): domain Bacteria; phylum Pseudomonadota; class Gammaproteobacteria; order Burkholderiales; family Rhodocyclaceae; genus Azovibrio. The sequence goes on from JAISRR010000201.1 coordinate 3,694, forward strand.
TCTGGCTGTGACCGTGGATGCCTCCTGCCGCGTGCCGCAGGAATTCGTCAAGGAAAGCCAGATTGTGCTCAATATTGGCGCCGACGCCACGCACAAGCTGCAAATGCAGAACGACGCAATTTTCTTTCAGGCGCGTTTTGGCGGCGTGGCGCGAGAAATCTATGTGCCCATGACCCGTGTGGCGGCGATTTACGCGCGTGAAAATGGCAACGGAATGGCGTTCGAAGTGGAAACGACCGAACCTTCCGCCGCGACCGGTGGAGAAGACAACGAGCCGAAAGATACACCGCCACCATCCGGACGCAGTGGACGGGCGCACTTGCAGCGCGTCAAATGAACACATGACGCCCCGCCCTGGCGCGGGGCGTTTTTTTCGCACCATTTTTGTGCGCTTTTGCGATACCCGGCAGGCAAAACGCGGCGTGACGCATGGCACGACGATTGCTGAGACCCCTGGGGAAAAGACGGAAGACAGACCTCGCAAGGAGCACCATGAATTTTTCCCATTACCTCAAAGAAATCGGGCGCGGCGCGAAAGGAGCGGGCGACCTGTCCGCAGAGGAAGCCGCACAACTCTATGCCGCTATTCTGGATGGCGGCGTGCCGGAACTGGAATTGGGCGCGATTATCCTGGCCTTGCGCCTGAAAGGTGAAACGGCGACGGAACTGGGCGCGTTTCTGGACGCGGCGGAAGCGCGCGCCTATCGTCTGGAACGCCCGGTCGGCGAAATTCGCCCGGTCGTCCTGCCTTCCTACAATGGCGCGCGACGTTCAGCCAACCTGACGCCACTGCTGGCCTTACTGCTGCACCGTTTCGGCGTGCCGGTGCTGGTGCATGGTCTGATTGAAAGTTTTGGTCGCGTCACTTCGGCGCAGGTGTTCCGGGAGTTGGGAATAATGCCCGCCGCCAGTCTGCAACAGGCGCAACAGGAACTTGATCAAAAAGGGCTGGCCTTCGCGCCGCTTTCCGCTTTCTCGCCCGCGCTGGCGGAACAACTGGCCCTACGCTCTCGTCTTGGCGTACGCAATTGTGCGCACAGTCTGGTCAAAATGCTGGATCCGTTCGGCGGAACAGGTCTGCTGATTACGGCGGTCACGCATCCGCATTATCTGGATATCATTCGCGAAGTGCTGTCTGCCAGAGCGCGCACGGCGCTGCTGCTGCGCGCGACGGAAGGCGAGCCGTTCGCCAATCCACAGCGACGCCCCCGGCTCGAATTGCTCCGCGATGGCGACCGCCAGGTTTTGTTCGAGGCTGAACGCGACAACATCAAAACCTCGTCGCAACTGCCGGAAGACGCCGATGCTCGCAGTACAGCGGAATGGATCGGCAAGGTGCTGGACAAAAAACTGCCGCTCCCTCTGCCGCTGGCCAATCAGTTGGTGTGCTGCCTCTACGCCAGTGGCTGCGCCCGCGATCTGAATGAAGCCAGGGCGCGCGTGGCGGCGGGCGGCATCTGACGTGCCAACCCGCGCCTTGATTCTGCTGGGCCACGGCGCCCGCGACGCGCAGTGGGCGTTGCCCCTGCGCGAGGTGCAAGCCCGCATCCGCGTCGCGCATCCGGCTTTCCGGGTGGAACTGGCCTTTCTCGATTTCATCGCGCCCGACCTGCCGACACGGGTGGCGGAACTGGCGGCAGAGGGGATGGCGCACATTGCCATCCTTCCCATGTTCATCGCCACGGGCGGTCATCTCAAACGCGATTTGCCGGAGAAGGTCGCCGTGTTGCAAGCGCGTTACCCGCAACTGCATCTGGAACTCGCCGAAGCCATTGGCATGGCGGAAAGCGTGCAGGACGCGATGGCGCGGGAAGCCGCGCGTTATCTTGCCAGCCGATGTGGAAGAACGCCCGGGTAACGGACAAAAATCGTGCGCGTAAAAAATTTAATGGCGTTCGTTTTTGATTTAAACTTCCCCATCCAGCTTGTAATTCAGTCCCATGCTCGAAACAGAAACCACCCAATCCCACCCGTTGGAACTTGAGGCGCACGACGACCATAGTGAGTATTTGCTGTTTTCGCAGACCGAAATCCGTTTCGTGTTGCGCGAAGTCCTGAACAAGGGGTGTATGCTTACGGTATACTTTGATCTGGGTCAGTCCTTCTTCCTGACCTCCCTGCTGGAAGTCAACGTTAATGGCATTGTGCTGGATTACGGCAGCGACGAAGCCACCAATCGCCGGGCGCTACGCGCCCCGCGCCTGATTTGTACGACGAGCGTGGATCGGATCAAGGTGCAATTTGCCCTGTCGGGATTAAGAGAAATACAGTTCGAAGGCCGAGCGGCGTTCGCCAGTTCCCTGCCGACGGAATTGCTGCGCTTGCAGCGGCGCGAATATTTTCGCGTCAGTACGCCGATCGCCAAACCGCTGTGCTGCGAGATGCCCGTCATCGCCGAAAACGGCGAGCAATCCACCCTGCAATTGCCCTTGCTGGACATCAGCGCAGGCGGTCTGGGTTTGATGGCGAACACCTGTCAGGTGGATTTTTTCGATCCGGGGCGGGTTTTTGAGGATTGCGTACTGCCCCTGCCGGATGAAGCGCCCATCCACCTGAACATGCGGGTGCGTAACGTTTTTGAAGTCACGAACCGCGTCGGCAGCCGCTACATCCGGGTCGGCTGCGAATACCTCGATGTACCGGGATTGCCGCTGAATCACATCCAGCGTTACATCACCCATCTGGAACGGGAACGCAAGGCACGAGAAAACGGCTTGGAGTAAGCGGTAGCCAGAGCAAACAAAAAGGGCGCTTCCGCGCCCTTTTTGTTTGCGGCGGGAACTTAAACCTGCATGTTCATCACTTCCTGATAGGCGGTGGCCAGACGGTTTCTGACCTGCACCATTTCCTGAAAGGAGATGGAGGCGGTTTGCAACGCCACCATGACTTCGTGCAGGTTCTGGTCGCTGTTGCCAGCGGCAAGATTTTCCGCCATTTGCGTGGCCTGCTTCTGCGTGCTGTTGACCTGGTCGATCGAATTTTTCAACACCTGCGCGAAATCCGCGCCACCTGCTGTTGTCGCGTTTTCCGCCGGTTTTGCCGCGCCGCCGGAAGCCTGCGCCGCCGTGCTGCGCAAGAGGCTCAGCATTTGTTCAATGCCTTGTGTGTCCATGATAAAACTCCGGTCAATCTGTTGTGGCTTTCTCTCGCCTTACAAGCAATCTTCGAGCCAGAACGGTTTATTCCTGGAAATAACCTTCTTCCTTGTACTGCTTCAACTTGTAGCGCAGGGTACGCTCGGAAATGCCCAGGCGCTCGACAGCTGCTTTGCGGGAACCTCTGACTTCAGCCAGAATTTTTAAAATATGTTCCCGCTCCAAGTCCTTCATGTTCATATTATCGGCACTTTTTTCGGAATTGGACAATTTATTTGCCGCAAACGTATCTGCCATCGGGAACGGAAAGGCAACAGCGGCGGCTGGCGTTGCCGCACTCACCGTATCGCCCGCGCTCATCGCGCCAATCACGCCATCGGCAAGCCCCAGGTTTTCCGGGCCGATGGTGTTATCAGACGCGAGGATCATCGCCCGTTGCACGACGTTTTCCAGTTCCCGCACATTGCCCGGCCAGGCGTGCGCGGTCAGCGCCGCTTCGGCGGCGGGCGTAAACCTCATGCCCTGCCATCCGATCTGCGCGCCCTGTTCGAGCAAAAAATGGCGTGCCAGCGGCACGATGTCGGCGGGACGCTGACGGAGCGCCGGGATGAGGATGGGGAAAACATTGAGACGGTAATAAAGGTCTTCCCGGAACACGCCCCGGCGCACGGCCTCGGCCATGTCGCGGTTGGAAGTGGCGATGATGCGGATATTGAGGCTCACCGGCTTCTTGCCGCCGACCCGCTCCACCTCCCGTTCCTGTAGCACCCGGAGCAACTTGGCTTGCAGGGCCAGCGGCATTTCCGTGACTTCATCCAGCAGCAGGGTGCCGTCCTGCGCCTGCTCGAATTTGCCCGCCTGAGCCGTCTGCGCCCCGGTGAACGCGCCTTTTTCGTAGCCAAACAGGGTCGCTTCCAGCAGGCTTTCGGGAATGGCGGCGCAGTTGATGGCGACGAAGGGGCCGCTTTTGCGGGCGGAATTCTTGTGGATAAAGCGCGCCACGACTTCCTTGCCGACGCCGGATTCGCCGGTCAGGAGGACGGTCGCGTCGGTCTGCGCGACCCGTCCGGCAATGCCGAAAAGGTTGAGGCTGGCGGCGTCAAAGGCCACGACATCGGTGATTTCGCCGGGTTCCGGCAGGGCGTATTTTTCGATTTGCGCAATCAGCGCGCCGGGTTCAAAGGGTTTTAACAGAAAGTCGCACGCGCCGGAGCGCATGGCTTCCACCGCCCGATCCACATCGGCATAGGCAGTCATCAACACGACCGGTAGCTGCGGATAACGCTGACGGATTTCTTTCAGCAGCGTAATGCCGTCCATCGGCATCATGCGCACATCGCTGATGACGATGGAGATTTTTTGCGCCTCCAGGATATTCAGCGCCTCCGGGCCGTCGGGGGCGCTGAAAACGGTGCGGCCCGCCAGTTCCAGCGTATCGCAGATCGCTTCGCGCAGACTGGCGTCGTCTTCCACGATCAGGATGGTTTGCTTCTCGGTGGCGCTCATGGGGTGCTTTCGTATTCCGCAGAGAATTGTGATTGTACCCTGTTGGCGCGTGCCCGTTGAACGCCAGCCTTATCCAATGAGGAATGAGCCTGAAGTGATGGTGCATTTCCAACGAGAGATGAGCCTGAAGCTAAAAAATAGCAGGGCAAGGAGCGTGTGGGTTGATCATTCTGAGGATGGTG
>JAISRR010000203.1 GCA_031273565.1 Zoogloeaceae bacterium
CGGCGCCAGGAGCTTCCATTGCTTGTCTGTCAGATCGCTTGGGTACATGCTGCTCTCCAGATTATTCGTAACGATATGTCAAAGCATTTCTCGTGCCTATTTTTAAAACAGCTTCTGAAAGAATCAAAACACGCGCACTGCGCGAATGGTAATAGCACAGTCGTAGCCATATTGCTTTCACGGCATTCCGTTTCGAACGTGCTGCGGGGCGGTAGCTTCGATGCCGCCCTAACGCCCCTGATCCCTGACGGCAAAGCCGTCAGGGCGTCGAGGCTTATCTTGTGAGACAGCGCTCCAGAAGGTCACTATCCTGATATTTCTCGAAATAGTCGGCAAAGCAGGTGGCCTGGGTTTTGCGCGGTTCGGAGAGTCTGGCGATAACATGGTTACGGGTCATGTTGAATGTCCAGTTACCCGCTTCGGGCGTCTCCTCAAGCGAGATAATGGCATCGAACAGCGTTTGCGGCGTAATCTGTCCGGGGTCAGCCAGCCAGAGCAGGAAAGACAGGACGGCATCGTCTGTTTCAGCGAAGGTCTCGAGTTCTGCCGCCCGCACGGATTTGATGGTCTTGATGGCCTGCGCGGTTTTGCCGACCGCCAGCAAAGGTTCTATGGAATTTTGCTGTGTGTGGACGCAGGAGAACCTGATATCCTGGGAAAGTGGCTCGACACAATAATTTTTCAGTATGCGTTCAATCGTTTTCAGGCTGCCGGCAGGGTCGTCCAGCGCTTCGATTTGCAGGTAAACCTTGTCGCCCAGCGCCTCCAGCACCTTTTCCTGAATTTCGATTGTCTTATCTTTGCCATACCGTTTCTCGATTCGGTCGTAGACAGCAATGGTTGCCCTGATGTCGCCCGTACTTTTCAGCAGCGCGCTTTTCCAAAGCATGCTGGAGATAATCATGTTCCGAATTTCGGGTTGGGGATTATTGCCAAAACGCTGGTCGAGCGTATCAAACACGGCAATTGCCTCTGCGTATTTTTCCTGCGCAATCAATTCCTGCCCCTGCATGAAAAGCGCTTGCGCGTCTACAGATTGCGCGTGCAGTTGCAGGCTGTAGGTGAAAAATACCAGCATCAGAAAAATCCCGACAAGCGAGCGCCGGAAAAAAGAAGTCATGTTTTGCATGGTGATGCCCTTTCTTTGTCAAAGTTAATCGCATTGGGGATATACCACGATTTTACCCCGTTGAATTTCTGGTTACTTTTTCTCCTTCTCGATGTCTCTCCCGCTATGCGTGCCCTGTTCGCGCAGGAAATCGGCAATGGTGGTGTTGCGCGTTCTGGTCGCCCAGTCCAGCGCGGTTCTGCCGTTGCTATCCTTCAGGTCGATGTCTGCGCCCAACGCCACCAGACGTTTGACGATATCCGCATATCCTCCGCGTGCGGCAGCCATCAGGGCGCTCATGCCGCTTTCGCTGACGGCATCTACGTTGGCGCCTTCGGCGAGCAGAAATTCCACGACTTCGCCGTGCCCGTTGAACGTGGCGTAAATCAGCGGCGTCCAGCCTTCCATCTCGATTTGCGCCCCGGATTTCACCAGACGTTTGACGATTTCCAGTTGCCCCTGATAGGCGGCCAGACGCAGGGCGGAATCACCATGCATGTTGCGGGCATTGATCTTGGCGCGTTGCTGAATGAACAGGTCGACCAGTTCCGGGTGATTCTCGCGGACAGCCAGCATGAGCAGGGTATTGCCTTCGATGTCGCTGGTGTTCACATCCATGCCACGGTTCAACAATTCGACCACCGTGCCCCGGTCGCCCAATTTGACCGCAGACATCATTTCGTCATAAACAGCGGCCTCTACAAAACAGGGAACGGCGAGCAACAGCAACGCCAGTGTGGTACGCAGGGATGTCATGATGAAAGCGCCTCGCGGGTTTCTGGAAAAAGGGAAAAAAAGTTTTCGCTGCTGGCTTCTGCCACCGCCGCAAAATCCATTTCGCGCAGGCGGGCGATTTCTTCGGCAACGAAGCGGACATAGGCAGGCTGGTTGGGTTTGCCGCGATACGGCATCGGCGCGAGGTAGGGAGAATCGGTTTCGATCAGGATGCGATTCAGCGGCGCGCGACGCGCCACTTCCTTGACGGCGGCGGCATTCCTGAAGGTGACAATGCCGGAAAAGGAAATATAAAACCCCAACGCCAACGCCTGCTGCGCGACATCCCAGTTTTCGGAAAAGCAATGCATGATGCCACCCACCCTCGCCGCGCCCTCTGCTTTCAGAATGGCAAGGGTATCTTCCGCCGCCTCGCGGGTATGGATCACCAGCGGTTTTTGCGCGGCGATGGCGGCGCGAATGTGGGTGCGAAAACGCTGCCGCTGCCATTCGGGTCTATCCTTGTGCCAATGGTAATCGAGGCCGGTTTCGCCGATGGCGATGACTTTCGGGTGACGGGAAAGCTCGCTCAGACGGGCTGCGTCCGGTTCTTCCACCTTGTCATATTCTGGATGCAAGCCAACGCTGGCAAAAAGGCAGGCGTGTTGTTCCGCCAGGGCAAGTACGCGGGGAAAATCCTCCAGATTCACGCCGATGCACACAGCGCCCCGGACACCGTTTTGCCGCATGGCCTCCAACACCTGCGGTAACTGCCCCGATAAATCGGGAAAATCCAGATGGCAGTGCGAATCAATGAGCATCAATGCCACATATCAAAGCGTGTGGGTGGGGCGCGAGGAATTCAGCACGCCTGCCAGAATGCCCTCGATTTTGCGCCTGGCTTCAATGCCGCTTTCGTCAGCGTTGAACTGGATACCAATGCCTTGTGGATGATTGTTTTGCGCGTTCGCCGGCGTCACCCATGCCACCTTGCCGACAATTGGCATTTTGGCGGGTTCATCCATCAGGGAAAGCAGCATGAACACCTCGTCACCCAATGCATAGGTGCGCGAGGTGGGAATGAAAATTCCGCCATTTCGCAGCATGGGCATGAAAGCAGCATAGAGCGCGGATTTGGAATTAATATTCAATGAGAGCACGCTGGGGCGTGCGATGGCAGGTTTGGCGGGCATGGTTGCTTATGACTCCACAAACAGGGCGCGGTAACGGAACAAAAATTGTTCCAGAAAGAGCCGCAGGTTCAAGGGATGCTCGCTTTCGCGTCGTAATTGCAGCAATTGACGATAAAAGCGCGCCAGTTTCATCGGCTGGCTCTTTTTGGCCAGCGCCTCGATTTTAGCGCGTTGCGCCAGATAAAAGCGGATGGGCAGATTTTGCGCCGCCAGATTGAGATCGACCAGCCATTTTTGCGCCCAATCCACGAACTGCGGCAGGGGATTTTCGCCCTTGACCGCTTTCAGCGTTTTTTCCAGATTGGCGGCAGCGGCGATGACTTCCAGACGGTCGCCGCGTTGCAGGGCATCGGTCAGGGGAAGCACCCAATCGGCGGATTTGGCGGCGAGTTGCAACGCCAACTCCGGCGCGCCGCCCGCCAACGCCAGCCAGGTCGCCGCCTCGCTCAGGCCGGAAGCGGCGAGAAAGGCTTCTGCCTCTGCGACGGCAGGCAGGGGCACGGCAAGATTCTGGCAACGGCTCCGCAAGGTGGGCAAAAGGCGCATCGGCTCATTGGAAACCAATAAAAACAGGGTGTTTTCGGGTGGCTCTTCCAGCACTTTCAGGATGGCGTTCGCCGCCTCGCGGTTCATGCTTTCCGCCGGATAGACCAGAATGATGCGCGATTTTTGCCGGTGCGTGCCGACGGCGAAAAATTCGTCCAGTTCCCGCACCTGGTCAATGACGATTCGCTGCCCGCTGCGGTTGGATTTTTCGGCTTTTTCCGTCTCGTCCGTCTGCGCCGTCTTTTCTGCTTTTCCGGGTTTTTTTTCTTCCGTCGCCACCCGCAGGGCTTCCGGCGTGAGCATGCGAAAATCCGGGTGATTGCCCTGCTCGAACCAGTGACAGGCAGGGCACTTTCCGCAGGCGGAACCATCGACTTGCGGCGCTTCGCAAAGCAGACTCGCCGCAAATGCCCGCGCCAGCGCCTGCTTGCCCAAACCACGCGCGCCGGAGATGAGTAAGGCGTGCGGCAGGCGCGCGCGCCAATCCTGCAAGCGTCGCCAGCTTCCGGCGTGGAGTTCCGTCGTCTTCACGCGCCAAACTCCGTAAGGATGTCTTGCAACGCTCCCCGCACCTCATCCAGGCCCCGTTCGCCATTCAGCACGCGAAAGCGCCCCGGATATTTTTGCGCCCGGTCCAGATAGGCGTGTCGCACCCGGTCATGGAATTGCGCTTCTTCCTGCTCGAAGCGGTCGAGCCGCCGCCCGGCCAGAACGATGCGTTGCCGCGCCACTTCGCAGGGCACGTCGAACAGCAAGGTTAAATCCGGCTCGCAGGGCTGGCTGCTGCCCTCGCCGTGCACCCATTGTTCCAGTGCGCTCAAACGCCGCCGCTCAAGTCCTTTGCCGCCGCCCTGATAGGCGTGGCTCGCGTCCGAAAAACGGTCGCACAACACCCAGTCGCCGCGCGCCAGCGCGGGCTGAATAAGTTGCGCGATGTGTTCGCGGCGGGCGGCGAACATCAGCAATGTTTCTGTTTCCGGGTGCATGGCTTCGGAAAGCAGGCTTTCCCGCAGTTTTTCACCCAACGGCGTACCGCCCGGTTCGCGGGTAGACAGCACGACTTTTCCCCGCGCCCGCAAAAAACCGGCAATCCACGCGACATGGCTGCTTTTGCCCGCGCCATCAATGCCTTCCAGCGTGATGAATTTGCCCCGTGTCGTGTCGTTCATGCCGTTTCTTTCTTCTTTCAACTGCGACCCCGCCGCTGGTAGCGGTTCACGGCCTGATTATGTTCTTCCAGCGTAGCGGAAAAATGACTGCTGCCATCACCTCTCGCCACAAAATAAAGCGCCCTGGTCGCCGCCGGATGCAGCGCCGCCTTGAGCGAAGCCAGCCCCGGCATGGTGATCGGCGTCGGCGGCAACCCGGCGCGGGTATAGGTGTTGTAGGGCGTATCGGTCAGCAAATCCACCTTGCGCAGATTGCCATCGAAACGCTCGCCCAGACCATAGATGACGGTGGGATCGGTTTGCAGGCGCATCCCGATACGCAGACGATTCACGAACACCCCGGCCACCAGCGCCCGGTCAGACGCTATCCCGGTTTCCTTCTCCACGATGGACGCCATGATGAGCGCCTCGTAAGCATTGCGATAAGGCAGGTTCGCTTCCCGCCGCGCCCATTCCCGTTGCAGATGTTTCTGCATGGTGCGGGCGGCCAGCGCGAAAAGCGCCAGATCAGAAGAGTATTTATCGACCCGGTAGGTGTCGGGAAAAAACATGCCTTCCGGTCGTTGTCCCGGCAAGCCCAGACGGGTCATCAATTCGGCCTCGGAAAGCGTATCCGTTACATGCTCAAGCCCCGAATGTCCGGCAAGTTTTGCGCGCCACTGGCGAAATGTCCAGCCTTCAATAAGCTGCGCGTCCACCTGCAAGACCTTGCCTGCCGTCAACATCGCCAGCAGGGTTTGCGGCGTCGTTCCCGGCGCAATGCCGTAAGTGCCCGCCCGTATCCCCCGCGCCTGTCCTGACAGGCGCGCCGCCAGCACCAGCAGATTCGGCTCTATTGCTACGCCAGCCTGATTCAGCGTTTGCGCCGCGTCACGCAAGCCCATCCCCGGCAGCACCCGGAATTCCACGGTTTCCGCCAACGGCAACGGACGCGTAAACCAGACATACCCGCCCCCCGCCGCCACCGCGCCGCAAAGAAGCACGAGAATCAGGAAGAAGCGTAGAAAACGCATGTCGCTTACCTCGCCAGATCAGCGGAAAAATGGGGGGGCAGCCCGTCGGACAACCTTAACGTCATGTCGGTGACTCCCGGCGTCAGTCGCTCAATGCCCCCCGTTTTACAGCAGATTGCGCGCTGTTTACGGGATGACAAAAGCAACAACGATTCTGTAAATTCACGCCATTCAATGCGTTACGGATTTTATGGAACATCGCAGGATGTTTGATTGGTGGGCCCGCAGGGATTCGAACCCTGGACCAAAGGATTATGAGTCCTCTGCTCTAACCGACTGAGCTACAGGCCCGTTGTCTGAAAAGTCGTGATTCTAGGGGGGATGCTGAATTATGGCAAACCAGAGCCTTATCCAATGAGGAATGAGCCTGAAGTGATGGTGCATTTCCAACGAGAGATGAGCCTGAAGCTAAAAAATAGCAGGGCAAGGAGCGTGTGGGTTGATCATTCTGAGGATGGTG
>JAISRR010000015.1 GCA_031273565.1 Zoogloeaceae bacterium
TCGATGAAGCGATCCGGCAGACCCAGCGCGAGGAAGGGGATATGGATTTTGCGTTCCGCCAGATGGCGCGCAATCTCCGCGCCGACGCCGCCGGTCAGGGCGTTTTCCTCAAGGCTGACCAGCAGGCGATGCGAAGCAGCCAGTTGTTCGATGAGGTCAATATCCAGCGGTTTGACAAAACGCAGGTTGGCGACACTGGCGTTTAAGGTTTCTCCCGCCGCCAGCGCGGGGGCGACCATGCTGCCGACCGCGAGCAGCGCCACATCCTTGCCCTCGCGCAACAGCGCGCCCTTGCCGACGGGGAGCGGGTCCAGGTCATCGCCGGGGCAGTCGTTGCCGGGCAATGCGTCCGCGCCGCCGCCGCGTGGATAGCGAACGGCGGCGGGGCTATCGAGCCGGAAGCCGGTGGAGAGCATCCGCCGACATTCGGCCATGTCCGCCGGAGCCATCAGGGTCAGGTTGGGGACGCAGTTCAAAAAAGAAAGGTCGAGGCTGCCGTGGTGCGTCGCGCCATCCGCGCCCACCAGTCCGCCCCGGTCAATGGCGAACAGTACGGGCAGGTTTTGCAGGGCGACATCGTGAATCAACTGGTCATAGGCGCGTTGCAAAAAGGTGGAATAAATGGCGACCACCGGTTTCAAGCCTTCCGTCGCCAGACCCGCCGCAAAAGTGACGGCGTGTTGCTCGGCAATGCCGACATCGTAATAACGTTCTGGAAAAACCTCGGCGAAGCGGGTGAGACCGGAACCTTCACGCATGGCGGGTGTGATGCCGATGAGCCGTTCATCCGCCGCCGCCATGTCGCAGAGCCAATCGCCAAATACCTGGGTGTAGGTGATTTTTTTCGGCGCGGCGGTCTCGACAATGCCTGTTTTCGCGTCGAATTTGCCGACGCCATGATACAGAACGGGGTCGGCCTCCGCCTGCGCGTAGCCTTTGCCTTTACGTGTGAGGATGTGCAAAAACTGCGGCCCCTTCAGGTCGCGCAGATTGGCGAGCGTTGGCAGCAGGGCGTTGAAATCGTGACCGTCGATGGGACCGTAGTAGTGAAAACCGAATTCCTCAAACAGCGCCCCCGGCGTAATCATGCCTTTTACATGTTCCTCGGCGCGGCGGGCGAGTTCCAGAAGCGGCGGCACGACGCCCAGCATGTGCCTTCCCACTTTGCGCGCCGCATTGAATGTTTTACCTGACATCATGCGCGTCAAAATGGTGTTCAGCGCTCCCACCGGCGGCGAGATGGACATTTCGTTGTCATTCAGAATGACCAGAATGTCCGCGTCCGCGACCCCCGCGTTGTTCATCGCTTCAAAGGCCATGCCAGCGGACATCGCGCCATCGCCGATGATTGCCGCTGTCTTTGTCGATTCGCCTTTGTGTTTCGCCGCCAACGCCATGCCCAGCGCGGCGGAAATGGAGGTGGAAGAATGCCCGACGCCAAAAGCGTCATAGGGTGATTCGTCGCGCCGGGGAAAGCCGGAAGGCCCGTCTTTCATGCGTAACCGCGCCATGCCGTCGCGCCGTCCGGTCAGGATTTTGTGCGCGTAGCTCTGGTGGCCGACATCCCAGATCAGGCGATCATCGGGGGTGTTGAAGACGTAATGCAGGGCGATGGCGAGTTCCACCGTCCCCAGATTGGAAGACAGATGCCCGCCGGTTTGCGCCACGGATTCAATCAAAAAAGCGCGCAGTTCTGTTGCCAGTTGCGGCAATTGCGCGTGTTCCAGGCGGCGCAGATCAGCGGGTGACTGGAGGGTATCCAGCAGGGGATAACGGGCGCTGTCCATCAGAATTGCCGATGGCAAATAAAATCGGCGAGGCCGGTCAGTCGATCCGCCTTCGCGCCGAAACCGGCGAGCGATGAACGCGCATCCTGATACAGGTCTTCGGCATAACGTCGCGCGGCTTCCAGTCCCAGTAGACTCACGTAAGTCGGCTTGTCGGCGGCGGCGTCCTTGCCTGCCGTTTTACCCAGAGTGGTGGTGTTGGCCGTACAGTCGAGCACATCGTCCACCACCTGAAAGAGCAGCCCAACGCGTTTTGCAAAATGGTCGAGTCGTTCGCGCTCCGCCGTCGACAACGCCTGCTCGCCGCAGGCTGCGCCCAAGAGCACGGCAGCGCGAATCAGCGCCCCGGTTTTCATCGCATGCATCAATTCCAGTTCCGGCTGGTTGAGCGGCTTGCCGACGGAAGCCAGATCCACCGCCTGTCCGCCCGCCATGCCCAGCGAACCGCTGGCGCGGGCGAGCAGGGCGAGCATCTCAAGCTGCCGCTCTGCTTCGGCGAGACCGGGCGCGGCCAGCAATTCAAAGGCTCTGGTTTGCAAGGCATCGCCCGCCAACAGCGCGGTGGCTTCATCGAATTCAACATGACAAGTGGGGCGTCCGCGCCGCAGCACATCATCATCCATGCAGGGCAAATCGTCGTGAATCAGGGAATAGGCGTGGATCAATTCCACCGCCAGCGCGGCGGCAATCCGGCGTTCGGGACGCGCCTCGACCAGTTCACCCGCCGCGAACACCAGCAGGGGACGCACCCGCTTGCCGCCACCCAGCGTGGCATACCGCATGGCGGCATGCAACCGCGCTGGAATCGCGCCCACAGCGGGAAGCTGCTCACTCAGCGCCGCCTCAACCTCTGCCAGAACCGTGCCCATCCAGCTTTGAAAATCCTTGCTCACGCGCCTTCTCCAGAAACTGTATTGGCGCTGGCATCCATGACCTTGATTTTCTGCTCCGCTACCGTCAGTTGTCCCTGACAATGCTGCAACAGCGCCATCCCGCGCCGGTAGGCGTCAATGGAAGCTTCCAGCTCCATTTCGCCGCTTTCCATGCGCGCGACCAATGCTTCCAGTTCGGCAAGCGCGGTCTCAAATTTCAGGTCGGTGGGAATAAGATCAGGGGGAGATTTGGTCTTGGGCATAGGAATGATCAAACAATTCTGGCGGAAGCGGTGAGATTCGAACTCACGAACGGTTGCCCGTTGCCGGTTTTCAAGACCGGTGCAATCGACCACTCTGCCACACTTCCGTAAAGTTTTCCGGGCGCTCACATCCGGAAGTGGCGGATTTTAGCATAGGGCATCGAAGTTGCCGAAATTGGCGCGCGTTGGTTGGCGCATGTCGGTAGAAGGACGGCAGGGCTGCACGCAGGCACGAGATACGCTCACGGCGGGTCACCCCCTCAAAAAATGGGCGACGATGCACTTATGCGTTGAACGCGGCAGCGCAGCTTTTGGGCGGTCGGATTGACCGGAATGTTAGGCGTGCTCTTTGGGGGAAGCATATTTTTTCTCTAATGATCGCCAGAGCAGGAACTCTCGAAGGCGAAGCACAAGTGCAATGACGATGCCAAGAACGGTTGCAGCGAGCAGTATGAGGAAGCTCAACCAATTGAACTCGACGAACCAAAATGTGCGATAGGTTTCCAGGCCCCGCCCACTTCGAACCATTTCGATAGCCTTGAAAATCATGAAACTCAAACCGACAAGCGAGGCAATTCCTGCGACGAAAACGCAGATAGATAGCAGCTTCGGAATTTTGGGCTTACGCTCATTCAAAGGGCTGGGTTCCATTCGGTGCCTAACGTTTGAGTTAAGCGGCGCCGTCAGGCATCCGCTTGAATGATGGGTTGGGGCGGGCGTGGATGGAGAGAATGTTAAGGCTGCGTTTGTACAGCAATGACTGTGAGTTCACTTCCACCAACCTCGATTGATTTTCGCCAGACGTTCTTGATGTTCGGAACAGCCAAGAAGCCGCTGCCATATGCCTTGGACGTAAGTTCTTTATGGAGCACCGGGGTAAGAGCGGGTAACGCACCGACAGGAATGTTTGAGCACCAAGAAGAGATGAATCCTTTGAAGTTGCTGTGACTCCCTTGTGTAACCCGGCTAGCGCCTTTGTACGAAACGATGTATGTGTAGAGCGGCATTGATGAAAGCCCTGACGTGGAAGTTCAGCGGTCGCCGCAGGCGATCCGCTACAATGAAAGGTTAGGCGGATGGTATCACCGCCGAGGTGGGAGTGAGCAATTTGCTGCGATGGGGCGTTATCTACAGTTAAGTGGGCAACGATGGCAAGACGCCAAGTCCGGGTCGGTGGAAGGGAGTATTTTCCAATTCAGGAATGAGCCTGAAGAGAGGAGAAGGTGGAGTGGGTTGAAAGGTAGAAAGAGGTCAGTGTAAAGGACGGCGGAGGAAGTTGAAAGCGATTGGGATTTTGGGT
>JAISRR010000029.1 GCA_031273565.1 Zoogloeaceae bacterium
GTAATGCGGTATTTCTGAAGGCGGCTATTCGGTTTTTCGGGAAGCGTGTATTCGATGGTGTCCTCGATAAGCATGAGCGGGATTAGCCGATTCAAACGACCGGATGCCCTGGCAAGCCCTAATTCTTTTACCAGATTCCCTCTGGAAAGCGCATTTTTTGCAAGCAACTGAAGAATCCGATGCTCAAGTGACTCTTGCCCCGACTCTTGCCCTGACTCTTGCCCTGACTCTTGCCCCGTGGTGGTTTCACCGTGGAAGCCATGCGCAAACCTGAACGTGACAACCAGAAAACCCGGTGTCAGTTCGAAAATGGAATGGTCATAGGCTCGAAGGATGCGAGTCATACCGGAGCCGAGACTTTCCACCAGTTCCACATCGCGGAACACTCGCATCAACAGCCGGTTCCTTGGCATGGAACGGCAGTGAAAAAAATCCTCACGAGAAAGGCCGGACACAAGCCCGCCTGCGGATGTCACGACAATCCGGTCTGAAAAAATTTCGATCAGCGGTGTGGTGAGATGGTAATCATTGTGAACAATGGCATTGATAACAGCCTCGCGTAAAGCGATTTTGTCCACCATCTGTTTTTCGATTCTTTTTGGATATGTTATTTTGGCAAATGTCCGGTTTTCAGATTCCAGGCGTTCCAAAACCCGTTGTACAGCAGTCAGGAGGCAGCGGTTTCCATATTCTTCATTTTCAATCAAATCGTATTTGTCGGTTCCCGCGTATTTCGCGATCTTGATGGAAACGCCGTTGGCGTCGGCCAGCAAATAGGCCGCATAGTTGAGAATGCCATCATCGTCCATAAGTTCGAGGTTGCGGAGAAACTCGTCGTTGACCGCCAGCCCCTTGCCGTCATAGTGGATTTTCAACTGACGGAATGTCAGATTCTGGCGTGGCGAACGCATGGTTTGCAGCGACGGGGGATGCCGTCTGGAAAGCAATCCTTCAATCATGCGTTCGGTCATTGGTTGAGAAGAAGAACCGACGCGGATAAAACAGCCGTCCTCTGCCATGCCCCGCGACCGCAGATAGTAAGGACGCTGTTGGCCGGCGGACACAACAACACGAACAATATCTTTGTCATCGCGTTGCTCATGCGCGACATCAAACAAGCCAAGCGTGGCGGGGCGAATGTTGTTTTTGATGCGGTCAACGATTTGCAGTTGCACCCTGTCTACATCCTGAACCCCCACAATGGAGCCGTCGTCATCCACGCCGACAAGGATTTCACCGCCGCCCGGATAGTTCAAAAACGCGACAACGGAACGCTCAAACTTGTCGGTCAGTTCGCGCTTGTATTCGATGCGGCTGGATTCCGGTTTCATGAAGATGAGTGTAGCCGCATCGGTCATATCAGGCAAGAATCCGGTCGTTTTTTCTCTGGCGTCAGGCGGGTTGCGCGGTTATCCTTATTGTTTTTTATTTGACCAGGATTTCACGTCATGACCATCAAAGCCTATGGCGCTCATGCGAGCAAGTTGCCTCTTGAATCCATGGACATCACCCGGCGCGCGCCGGGGGCGCATGACGTGCAAATCGACATCGCCTATTGCGGCGTGTGCCACTCGGACATTCATCAGGTGCGCTCCGAATGGGCGGGCACGCTGTACCCTTGCGTGCCGGGGCATGAAATCGTGGGGCGCGTATCCGCTGTCGGCGCGCGGGTGACTGGCTTCAAGGCGGGCGATCTGGTCGGCGTCGGTTGCATCGTCGATAGCTGCAAACATTGCGAGGACTGCGCCGACGGGCAGGAAAACTATTGCGACGCCATGATCGGCACCTACAACGGCCCGACGCCGGACGCGCCCGGTCACACCCTGGGCGGCTATTCGCAGCGCATCGTCGTGCATGAACGCTATGTGCTCTCCATCCGCCATCCCGAAGCGCAACTGGCCGCCGTTGCCCCGCTTTTGTGCGCGGGCATCACCACCTACTCGCCGCTGCGCCACTGGCGGGTCGGGCCGGGGCACAAGGTGGGCGTGGTCGGCATCGGCGGTCTGGGTCACATGGGCATCAAGCTGGCGCGCGCGATGGGCGCGCACGTGGTGGCCTTCACCACATCCGAATCCAAGCGGGAGGCGGCAAAGGCGCTGGGCGCGGATGAGGTCGTCGTCTCGCGCCATTCCAGCGAGATGGCGAAATATGCCAAAAACCTTGATTTTATCCTCAATACCGTCGCCGCGCCGCACAATCTCGATGCCTTTCTCACGCTCCTGAAGCGTGACGGCGCGATGACGCTGGTCGGCGCGCCCGCCGCGCCCCATCCCTCGCCGCAGCCGTTTTCCCTGATTATGAAGCGCCGCAGTCTGGCCGGCTCGATGATCGGCGGCATTCCCGAAACCCAGGAAATGCTGGATTTCTGCGCCGAACGCGGCATCGTCGCGGACATCGAGCTGATTCGCGCCGACGAAATCAACACGGCCTATGAACGGATGCTCAAGGGCGATGTGAAATACCGCTTTGTGATCGACAACGCTTCGCTGGCGTTGCCGCCCCAAAATCAGGACAGGAAGCCATCATGAATCCCAAAACTGACCGTATGCAGCTTGCGAGTTAAGCGCCGCAGTGTGTTTTACCTTGCAAAATCTGGTGAGCGCTTCCCTCTATCCGGTAGACAAGCCAGCGCCG
Source organism: Zoogloeaceae bacterium (assembly GCA_031273565.1). Classification (GTDB taxonomy): domain Bacteria; phylum Pseudomonadota; class Gammaproteobacteria; order Burkholderiales; family Rhodocyclaceae; genus Azovibrio. Next base: position 2,635 of record JAISRR010000029.1, read on the forward strand.
GTCACGGATGAAGAATACAATGCGCTGAAAAGGTAATGCGTGAGAACGCTTGATTTATAACCCGCAAATAACCCGCAAATCAGAGAACGTCTTGACAAAAGCAATCCTCCTCCTGATTCTGGTCGTGGCGGTTTTTTACTGCGCCAGTGTTGCCGCGTTTTATTTTTATCTTGGCGACCCGTCGGGCGACGCACCGCTTTATGAGGGCGAAATTATCGCCGATGAAAAACAGCAGCCCATTGCTTCGCGTTACGGTCATGCCAGCGCCGCCGCCGAGGTGGTGGAAGGTATCGACCTGAAGGGCAAGAATATTGTTATTACTGGCGGACACAGCGGCACGGGGTTTGAGGCAACAAAGGCGCTTGCCGCGCGCGGTGCGCATATCATCGCGCTGGCCCGTGATACGGAACGGGCGCGCGCAAACCTTGCCGGTGTGCCCAATGTGGAAGTGGATTATGTGGATTTGCTGGAACCGGCTTCCATTCAGGCATTTGC
>JAISRR010000052.1 GCA_031273565.1 Zoogloeaceae bacterium
AGAAAGTCGGCATGATCTTCCAGCATTTCAATCTGCTGTCTTCCCGCACCGTGGCGCAGAATGTCGCTTTTCCTCTGCGTATCGCCGGAAATTTGAGCGAGCGCGACATCGGCATCCGCGTGAACATGCTGCTTGACCGCGTGGGGTTGACGGGGCACGCCGGGCATTATCCGGCGCAGCTTTCCGGCGGGCAGAAGCAGCGCGTCGGCATCGCCCGCGCCCTGGCGACCCAGCCGCGCCTGCTGCTTTGCGATGAAGCCACGTCCGCGCTCGACCCGCAGACGACGCGCGAAATTCTCCATCTGCTCGCCGAACTGCGCCGCGAATTCGATTTGACGATTGTGCTGATTACCCACGAAATGCAGGTTATCCGCGCCCTCTGTGAGCGCGTTGCCGTGCTGGAAGCGGGGCGCGTCGTCGAAACGGGCGCGGTCGCTGATGTTTTTCTCGCGCCCGCGCATCCGGTGTCGCGCAGTCTGGTGCATCAGGGATCAGAGGTCAGGGAAGAGGAATCCGGCATCAAGGCGGAGTTGCTGCGCTTGAGTTTTCGCGGCGATCCCCGTGCGGGCGCGCTCGCGCTTCTGCGTGCGCAGGGGGAGGCGTATCAGCTTGTTTCCGGGCACATCGACCGGATCGGGGAATTGCCTTATGGACAATTTCTCCTCGCCCGCCGCGACGATGCCGACGAATCCGCCATTGCCGCCGCACAAGCCGCTTTCCGCGCCGCCGGAATGAATATCGAGGAAACCACCCCATGATGGCATGGCTCGCCGCCCTCCCCTGGTTCGAAATCGCCGAAGCCACGCTCGACACGCTGCTCATGCTGGGCGCGTCGATGGGGCTGACCCTGCTGCTCGGCCTGCCGCTGGGCGCGCTGCTGTTTTTGACCGGCAACCGGCAATTGCTGGCCGCGCCGCGCTTCTACAGCACGGCTTCCTTTGTGGTCAATGTGCTCCGCTCCGTGCCGTTCATCATTCTTCTGATTGTCATGATGCCGACGACCGAATTCATCACCGGCACCTCGCTCGGCGTCCCCGGCGCGATTCCCCCGCTGGTCGTCAGCGCGGTCCCGTTTTTCGCACGGCTGGTGGAAATCGCGTTAAAAGAAGTCGACCGGGGCATCATCGAGGCAACGCAGGCGATGGGCGCAACCACCCGCCAGATCGTGCTGGGCGCGCTGTTGCCCGAAGCCTTGCCCGGCATCCTCGCCGCCCTCACCGTCACCGCCATCGCCCTGGTTTCCTACACCGCGATGTCCGGCGCCATCGGCGCGGGCGGCCTGGGCGACCTTGCGATACGCTACGGCTACCACCGTTATCAACACAACGTCATGGTCGTCACGGTGCTGCTTCTGCTCTTGCTCGTGCAAGGGCTGCAAATGGCGGGCGACTGGCTGGTGCTCCGCTTTACCCGCCGCTGATTTTATCTTCTGCAAATTAAATAGTGCCGTTATTATTTTGCGGCGCATTCGCGCCGGTTGTTGTCAATTGTCGGGTTGCGCTTCGCTTACCCGGACATGCGGCGCGCCCGGAGCGCACGCCCAACCCAAACCCATCCAACCCGAATTCAACGGAGGACACGACCTTTGCCAGCAATCCGCATTATATATAAATCATATTTTGTTATTTTTCGTTCCATTCATGGCGTGTCACCATCAGCCGATCTGAACTTCTGGAGTGAATGAAAATGAAAAAATATTTTCTGGCAATCGCTTTTTTAGTGGTCGCGGTAGCGGGGTTGACCATCGGCCTGTTTATCCAACCCGCCGCCCACGACAAAAATGACGGATTGTGGGGTGAACTCGCCAAATGGAAAACGGATTACACATGGGTGGAATTGAGCTGGGAAGTCAACCCGCAAACCCCGCACTGGAAGGGATTTGACCCGCTGACCGTCACGCCGAAATATACTTTTGAGGGGACATTCAAGGATTTCGGCGAAACGGAAAACAATGCTTTCGCCGCCTTTCTCTACACCCTGCCCGGACAATACGGCACGCATACGGATTTCCCCGGACACTTCGACCGCAAGGGACGCCTGAGCAACAGTTACCACATCAAGGAACTGGCGTTTCCGCTGGTGGTCATCGACAAATCCGCCGCCGTTGCCGGAAATCCTGATTATGTGCTGAGCAAACAGGATGTTCTGGATTTTGAGGCCGCGCACGGCAAAATTCCCGCCGATGCGTTTGTCGCCTTCCGTAGCGACTGGTCAAAACGCCCACTGGATAATTTCGAGGCGACGGACGCCGACGGCAATGCGCACTATCCGGGCTGGGACATCGAAGCCCTGCAATTTCTCGTTCAGGAGCGTAATATCGCCGCGATTGGTCACGAAACGCCCGACACCGATTCGGCCAATGTGAGCAACAGTGATGCCGGGATGATTGGTGAAAATTACATTCTCAATCAGGGGCGTTTGAATGTCGAATTACTGAAAAATCTGGATCAACTGCCCGCCACCGGCGCGATTATTTTCGTCACCCTGCCGAACATCACAGACGGCAATGGCTTTACCAGCCGCGTGTTTGCGATTCGCCCAACATAAAAATACAGCCACGCCATGCGAGCGACTGGCGGGTGTCCCGTTTCACCCGCCATCAACTTTTCTCTTTCCCGATTTTCCAGAGGTAACGACATGCAAAAATTTTCCCGAATCACCCAGGCGGCGCTGATGTTTTTCTCGCTCTGGCTCCCCCTTCTTCCCTTCTCTGCCGCCCACGCGGAAGAGATTCTGACCATCGGCGCAACGCCGGTGCCACATGCCGAAATTCTCGAATTCATCAAACCCGCGCTGGCAAAACAGGGCGTCACCCTGCGCATCAAAGTTTTCACCGACTACGTGCAACCCAATCTGCAAGTCGCGCAAAAGCATCTCGACGCCAACTTCTTCCAGCACAAACCCTACCTCGACGAATTCAACCAGAGCCGGGGAACGACGCTGAGCAACGTCATCGGCGTACATGTCGAACCCTTCGGCGCGTATTCCAAAAAGATCAGGAACATCGCAGAACTCCCCGTCGGCGCCACGGTCGCCGTGCCCAACGACGCAACCAACGGTGGTCGCGCCCTCCTTCTGCTCGCCGCGCATGGTCTGCTTCGCCTGAAAACGCAAAACCTCGCCGCCACCCCGCACGACATTACGGACAACCCCAAAAAATTAAAATTCCGTGAACTCGAAGCCGCCACCCTGCCGCGCGCGCTGGGACAGGTCGACCTCGCCCTGATTAACACCAACTACGCCCTCGACGCCGGCCTCTCCCCCATGACCGACGCCCTGCTTCTGGAAGATGTTCGCTCGCTCTACGTCAACATCCTCGTCGCCCGCCCTGACAACGCCAACCACCCCGCCCTGAAAAAACTCGCTGCCGCCCTCACCTCCCCGGAAACCCGACGCTTCATCCAGGAACGCTACAAAGGCGCGGTGGCGCCGGTGTTTTGAATGACGATATGCCTGAATCAGAGCTTCCCGCCAACGGATGCCGCTGAAGCCGCCTTCGCGTTTGCGGCGTAGCCTTGCCAGCCGGATTCGGCGCTGAAGCAATCGTTATTGCGGGAATACAGGATCACACGGAACCGAACAGACGCGCCGTTGACTTTAATTGTCCTCCGTTTTCTGAATCCGGTGTTTCAGCGCGGGCAACTGGGCGCGTATCTGGCGGATGCGTTTGTGGTCGAGTTCGGCCACGACGAGGCCGTTGCCGCTGCCCTTGCGGTCGAGGATTTCGCCCCAGGGGTCGATAATCATGCTGTTGCCGTGGGTGCGGCGACCACCGGGATGTTTGCCGCCCTGAGCGGCGGCGAGCAGGTAGCACTGGTTTTCGATGGCGCGGGCGCGCAGCAGGATTTCCCAGTGGGCGCGGCCTGTGGTATCGGTGAAGGCGGCAGGCACGAGGATCAGATCCGGCTCGCCCAGGCTGCGATACAGTTCGGGAAAACGCAGGTCATAGCAGATGGAAAGCCCGATGCGGCCAAACGGCGTGGTCACCGCGACCGGCGCTTTGCCCGGCACAATGCTTTCGGCCTCGTTGTAGTGCTCGCGACCATTATCGTAGGCAAACAGGTGCAGCTTGTCGTAACGCGCGACGCATTCCCCTTTCGGGTTGATGACCAGCGTGCTGTTGTAGATGCTGCCTTTCCGGGGGGCAGCGAGGGGGATGGAGCCGCCGAAGAGCCAGAATTCGTAGCGCGCCGCCATTTCCTGCAACCATTCCTGAATGGGGCCGTTGCCGAAGGCTTCGCTGGCGGCGGTGACATCGGCGTCGCTGCTGCCGATGACGGGGAAATATTCGGGCAGGGAGACGATCTGCGCGCCCGCGTCCGCCGCCTGCGCCAGCAGCGTTTCGGCGGCGGCGAGATTGGCGTCGACCGAGAGGCCGGAGATCATCTGCACGCCCGCCAGACGTGCGTTTCCAGGATGGGGAGCGGTTTGGGTCATGGCGTTTTCTCTTCTGTCGAGGGATTGGGGGGCGCTGCGGATTCGTGTTGCAGCAGGGGAATGCGCTCTACTTTGGGTTCCGCCCAACTGCCGGTGACGGTGTATTTCAGGCTGAAGACCTTGTTCAGGGGATTTTTCAGAAAATTCTGCGCCAGCAGCGCGGCCGCGCCGACCAGCGGATTGAGGGTGGCAACGGCCGCGCCGACCGCCGTCACGCCGCCCAGTTCGGGCTGCATGGTCAGATTCAGCGTCTGGGTTTCGTGCTTCATGTCCACCTTGCCGTTCATCAGCACCTTGCCCGACGGACTGTTGATCTGCAGGTCGCCATCGGTGGTCATGATCCCTTCCTTGACCTGCATTGTCGCCGCGATGCTGTCATAGGCGAACCCATCGCTGAAAACATCGCGGAAATCCAGCGAGAGCCGCCGGGTAAGCGATTGCAGGGAAAGCAATCCCAACAGTTTGCCGGCGCCGGGATCAATTCTGGAAAACTGTCCCTTTCGGGCGACAAGCTGCAACCCGCCATCCAGCGTCGCCGCGTCAAAATCCAGCGGCGAACCGGGCCACTGCAACTGGCCGGAAAGCGTCGCCGTGCCGCCCAGAATCGCGCCGGGATACCCCATGCGCTCAAGCAGCTTGCCGCTGTCGGTCGCATCCAGTTTGAAATCCAGCGTGCTGAGTCCGCCCGCGCCGGGTTGCCAGAGGCCGCTCCCCGTCAGCCTGCCGGCGGGATTCTCGATGACGATCCGGTTCAGTTTCCAATGCCTGCCGACGTTCTCCGCCTGCAATTCCACGCGCCCGAAACGCCGTTTGTTGTAGGTGAAATCGTCGATGCGGACATCCATGCCGGGCAGACTGTCGATCAATTCCGGCGTGTCGCCATTTTGCTGTCCCTGACTCGCCAGCACACCCCGCCCGGATTCCAGACGCACCCGGCGCAAATTCGCCGTCAGCTTGCCCTGACCGGCGCTGCTCCAGTACAGATCGCCGACGATCTCCTGCGCCGCCACCATGATGTTCAGGCGATCACCATCCGGGCGCAGGCGCAGGCTGACGGTATCGAAAACCTGACCGAAGGCAGTCAGTTTTTGCGCTTCCAGCGCAAGCAGATCAAAGGGGAACCTGAACGGCGGCGCCTCTCCCGATCCGCCACGCGCCGTCAGCAGGGCGCACCAGTCGTCGAGATTGACCTCATTTTGCCTGGCCAGAACATGCAGCCCCTTATCCGGCACAGGCAGGCGCGATGACGGCTGACCAATGCCGATCACGCCGCGTTCAATCTCACCGTTCGCCCGTCGCCAAATCAATGCGCTGAGCCGTCGTCCGCTTTCATCGCCCAGTTCGATCCTGATTTGCTCACGCGCAGTGCCAGCCGGTGTTTTTTGCAGGCTGAAGGACAGGCGTTCGCCCGGCTTCTTGGCAAAAGGCGCAGGCAGAGCGGAAGCCAGCCCTTCCAGCGAGGAAGTCAGGCGAAACTCCGACACTTTTTTCTGCAGCTTTATTTCTGCCTGCCAGGACGCGCTGCCGGAGAGGGCGGCAAGCCCCGGATGGTTGAAATGTTGCGCCAGTTCTTTTGCCGTAAACCCGCCGTTCGCCTCGATACGCACCGCCGTCGCGCTGGAAGCGCTGGAAGCGATTTTCAGACGCAGGGGCGCGCCCAGAAAAAGCGCGTGGATTTCGGGCGCGTCGACACGGCCTTCGGTGAATTCCAGACTGCCTTGCACCTCACGGGCAGGCGGCAGGCCGGGCATGAAGGCCACCGTATTGGCTTCCAGATGGTAGCGCCCCCATACCTTGCTTTCCGCAAGCCTCGCCAGCGGCAACTCCAGTTTCAACTCCAGCTTTCCCTGCCCCGTCGCCGTCATGTCCTGCGTAAAACGGTCGATACTCGCGGCAACAGGACTCTGCTCGATGAAGCGCAGAAATTCCGTCGTCGGGCCGACGGCCTCGCCCGCAACCAGCAAATGCGCGTCATGCACGAAGCGGGGAATTTCCACCCGCACATTTTGCAGCTTCGCCCCCAGGGTACGCCCTGAACGCGCGAGGACTTTCATGCCTTCGCCGAATTCCAGATCGCCTTCGAGCGCCTCGATTTCCGGCCAGTCGTCGCCATAGTTCAGCTTGACGTCACGCGCCTTGACCGCAATCCTGAATTCGCCGTGCGCGTTCGCGGTGTCGCCGGATCTGGCGAACGGGAAATGCGCGAGATCGCCCCGGAGTTTCAGGCTGGCTTCGCCACGCCCCGCCAGCAACGCGCCGCGCAACCATTGGGCGACGCCGACGCCGCTGACGCGCGGGATATAACGCCAGACCTCCGTCGCCCTGGCCTGCGTGAAAGTACCTTGCAAGTCGATGCGCCCCGGCCCCTGTGGCAGGCTTTGGTAATGGCCGCTCACCTGCCCGTGCGCATGCGGGCCGGTGAAATCGAGGCGGCGGATGTCGGCCCGCACGCCCTCCGCGTTATGCTGCCATTCCACCTGCGCCTGCACGCGCTCGAGGGGAAATTCCGGCTCGACGAAAACAGCGGGCAGGGCGAGGGTGGCATTCCTGCTGTCCAGACTCAGCGTGCCGCCCTGCTCAGTGGCGGACAGAACGCCGGAAAGACCGGAAGTCCCCGGAAACACCCCTGCCGCCTTGATGCCCAGATCGCTGAATCCGGCTTCCAGACTGTATTTTTTCAGGGTGGCTTCTCCTGCCTCCGCCCCGATCCTGTCCATCTCCCAGCGCAACCTGATCTGTCGCAACACGCCTTCAGGCTGATGCGTCGCCAGCATTTCCCGACTGTCGGCGGGCAGCGGCAGCCACGCGGCCAGTTGGCGCAGCCGGGTCAGATCCAGCGTATCGGCGAACAACGCGCCCTGCCGGGGCGGGAATTGCTCGCCCTGCCATTCGAGTTGCAGATTCAGGTCGGGAATATGCATCGGGCGGGCGTCGTCAGTCCGCGCGTCCAGACGCAAATCGCGGCTGACAATGCGCCACTCATCCGTATCGGTGACGTGCGTCACTTGCAGGCGACCTTGCAGGCGTTCGAGGTCGAGCATGGGCAATGCGGCATCCAGCCGCAGACGGGTTTCCGTCAGCGCGAAATCGCTCGTCCCCTGCCAGCCGGTCTTGTCGCGTTGCACCCACAACCGCGCCGCGCCATGTCCGCGTTCCAGTTCAACCGGCGCATCAAACCATGCTCGCCCCCCCGTCAAATCAAGCGCATCCAGCCGCGCATAAATTTGTCCACGCCAGTCCCGCCATTCCGTATCGCCGCGAAAATCGCCGCGCACATCCAGCTTTGCCGCCAGCGCGACGGGCGGCTGCGCGCTCAAACCAAAGGTATGGCGGCTGCCTCTGTTGCGCCATTCCAGACGCACGTCTTGCAACACCAGCGGCGGCGCGGCGCGCAGTTCATCCTGCCAGACCAGTCGGGCGTCGTTGATGCGCAGCCGCGATTGCTGCAACAGCCAGTCGAGCGCCTGCCCATCGTCCTTGTCCGACCCCGACAACAAAATTCCGGCGACAAAAATATCGCCCGCCTTGTCGCGGCGAATCAACAATTCGGGTTTTTCCAGCGTCAGCAGGGCGAAGCGGGGTTCCCCCTTCCACAGGGAAATCAGGGAATGCCAGGACAACACCCCTTCGACCCGCGCCAGACTCAAGGCGACTTCGCCCTGTTCATTCAGGATGCGTACATTTTCCAGACGCAGCGCCGGATTCAGCCCCGTCCAGTGCGCTTCCAGCCGTCCGAGACGCACCGGCGCGCCGAGAACCCGACTCGCTGTCGCCTCGATTTCCGGCTGATAACGGGGCAATTCCGGCAACAGCCAGTACCGTAGCACGAAGGTGAGCGCCGCAAAGCCGACGTAGAGGGCAAACAGCGCCCACAACGCGGCGCGCAGCAGCGCGCGACGGGAAGGAAAACGAAGGGCAGACAGGGAAAAACGCATCAGGCTCGGAGTTCGGATTCAGAAAGCATCATGTTCTGGCGTATGGCCCGTTATTATGCCGTGACAGGGTGCAGATGTCAGCGCGATGATGGGCAAGTGTGACGGCGCCGACCTTGACACGGCAAATACCGAGTCCTTATTATGTGTCGTTTCATGCGCCCCGGTTGTGTGGGTTTGTATCGACGCAGGGGGTGCGCGCTTGCTGGCAGAAACAAAGCCATGCCCCTTGAATTTCGAATAACACGTTGATTTTAATATGCTTTTAACCATGAATATGGTATACTTCTGCAACCCTGCAACCCGCCAGACACTTTAGCCTGACCCCGCTTTTTTCATTTCCCCCGTTTTTCGCTTCTCCTTCTGTTGCCAGACTTCACGGCAGCACACTTCCCTTTTCCCGATTGTCATTGCGCGGCGGCGTGCGTACGGAACGGCTGCGCCGTTACGTTTTTCGCAACAACAATCGGGTTAGCGGCGCTGCGCGCCATTGTTTTACCCGCCGGACTGCGTTCTGTCTGTCCAGTCCGCCTCTCTTGTTTACCCACTCATCCTGTTCATGGAGTTTTTAAGATGCGTCTCATTCTTGCTATTTTCCTGCCCTGGCTTCAATTTTTCACCATTGGCAGACCGTTCTCCGGCATCTTCTGCCTTTTATTACAACTCACCATCATTGGCTGGATACCTGCCGCAATCTGGTCGGTGTACGGACTGAGCCAATACAAGACCGACCAGAAAATCAAAAAAGCCCTTTCTTCGCACAGTACATAACCCAGGCGTTTTCTGATGCCGTCTGTAGCGGCAGCGGCAAGCCCGCAGGCGCTAAAGAAAACCGCCAGTCTGGCAATGGACTTGTTGAGGGCTGCGGGGAAACGCAATTCGTGGAAGAAGATTTCACGTAAAAGCTATACGCCGGATCGAATGGCGAGGGCATTCACGCCATCGCCCTGCTCGTCTCTCAGAACCTGTTCACGATCTTCGCTGGGAGCGCGGGGCTTCTGCCCCGCAACAGCGGTAATCGTGTCGGATTTCCGGTCATTGCGGGGCGGACGCCCCGCGCTCCCGGGCGTTCCTGCGCTCGTACTCAAAAGATCGTGAACAGGTTCTCAGGGCAATCGCATTTGACTGACTCCGAGGCCCTGGCCGCAAACACCGTCATTCCCCCGCAAGGGAATGACGGCAGGCAGGGCGGGATCTACGATACCGCCGTTGTTGACCTGCGGCGCAAGGTAGGGCGGGATCGAAGAAACCGCCGTTGTTAACAGGCGGCGCGTGCGGAGAACGCGCCCTACCTGTCCGCCCTACCTGAACCCGCTCAGGCTGCGATTCCGGGAGGCATTCGCGCCGTTGGTCGGCGCGTTCGACTTTTGGGCGTGAAGCGCCGCAAACGATACTGCCACCTCATCAACCGCTGATGGCCAACGCGTTTCCTCAAAAGCTGACGACATCTGCGTGTGCGATTGCCCTGGCTCGTCTCTTGCGACCGGACGCGTCGACGCACCCGGTCGGGTACAATACCGAGTCCTCTTTCGTTTCACTCATTCATGGACATCTCCCCCCTCGCCGAACAATACCCCGAATGGACGGCTGCGCTTACGCACAGCCAGTATTTGCGCCAGCTTTTTACCGCCCGCCCGGAGTTGCCGCAAATACTGCGCGGCCTCTGGCGACAGCCGCTTGCGGAAGACCTGTTGCACGCCCTTCTCACCCCGGTGGCGACGGACGAAGCCACATTGCAGCGCCAGTTGCGGCGGATGCGGCAGCAGGCGATGGCGTACCTCGAATTGCGCGACCTCTGCGGGCTGGCCGATCTGTCTGAAGTCATGGAGAGCATGACCCTGCTCGCCGATGTCGCCACCAATGCCGCGCTCGCCTTTCACCACGCCGCGCTGACGCGCGAATATGGCGAGCCGCTGGATCACGAGGGCAAGCCGCAACGCCTGATGGTGATCGGCATGGGCAAGCTGGGCGGACGGGAGCTGAACGTGTCTTCCGATGTGGATTACATTTTTGTTTACCCGGAAGACGGCGAAACCGCCGGGCCACGCCGGATCGAGAATTTTGATTTTTTCAACCGCCTGGGCAAACGCCTGATCGCGGCGCTGGGCGAGATTACCGCCGACGGGCAGGTGTTCCGTGTCGATATGCGGCTGCGTCCCAACGGCGATTCCGGGCCGCTGGTCTCTTCCATCGCCGCGCTGGAAAACTATCTCATCGGGCAGGGGCGGGAATGGGAGCGTTACGCCTGGATCAAGGCGCGCATCATGAATGTGGGCGAAAACGCGCAACCCGCCTGGCTGGAGACCTTGCAAAATACCGTGCGTCCCTTCGTCTTTCGCCGCTACCTTGATTTCGGCGCGATCAACGCCATGCGCGACCTGCACGCACAAATCCGCCGCGAGGTGGCGCGCAAGGACATGGCCGAGCACATCAAGCTGGGGCCGGGCGGCATCCGCGAAATCGAATTCATCGCCCAGGTGTTTCAACTGATTCGCGGCGGGCGCGATTCCCGCTTGCAGATTCGGCCTACGCTGGGCGTGCTGGAACAACTCGTCGAACGCAGCATCCTCCCCGCCGACACCGAAACTGAACTGCGCCTCGCCTACAAATTCCTGCGTACCCTTGAACACCGGCTGCAATACGTGGAAGACCAGCAAACCCACATGCTGCCGGAAGCCGCCGAAACGCGTAAGACCATCGCCGCCAGCATGGCCTGCCATGACTGGGACGAACTGTTAACCCTGCTCAACGTCCACCGCGCGAAAGTCAGCGCCCATTTTGAAGCCGTGTTCTCCGATCCCGGCGAAAACGGGCATCCTCTGGATGACCTCTGGCTGGGCGAACTGAACGCGACAGCAGGCGCGGCGAAACTATCAGAGCTTGGCTTTCGCCAGCCTGCCGAATCCTGGGAACGCCTCGCCGCATTGCGCGAATCCGGTCGCTACCGGCAGTTGCCCGCCGTTAACCGGGAGCGTCTGGATGTCGTCGGGCCGCGTCTGATCAGCGTCGCCAGCCGCCAGCCCGAACCCGATCTGGCGTTGGGGCGCGGTCTCGATCTGCTCGAACAAATCGCCCGGCGGGGCGCTTATCTCGCCCTGTTACAGCAATATCCACAGGCATTGGAAAAAGTCGCCCGCATCGTCGGCGCTTCCTCCTGGGCCGCCGCCTATCTCAACCAGCATCCCCTGCTGCTCGACGAACTGCTCGATACGCGCCTGCTGGACACCGCCACCGACTGGCCCATGTTTCGCGCCGAACTCGATCGTGTGCTGACAGAAGCCGCCGGCGATACCGAACGGGAAATGGATCTCCTGCGCGAGATGCACCATGCCCAGGTTTTTCGCCTGCTGGCGCAGGACCTGGCGGGGTTGCACAGCATCGAGCGCATTTCCGACCACCTCACCCAGTTGGCCGACATCGTGCTGGAAACCACGCTTTCCCTCTGCTGGCAAAAAATCATGGCGCGTCGGGATGCGCCTGAGCGCCGGAATCCCGCTTTCGCCATCATCGGCTACGGCAAACTGGGCGGCAAGGAGCTGGGCTACGCCTCCGATCTCGATCTCGTCTACCTGCGTGACGAAGCCGACACTGACCCCGACGCCGAACGCGACTACACCCGCCTCGGCCAGCGCATCAACACCTGGCTGTCCAACCGCACCCCGGCAGGCCAGCTTTTTGAAACCGATTTGCGCCTGCGTCCCAATGGCGACTCCGGCCTGCTGGTCTGCACGCTGGACGCCTTCCGCGACTACCAACTCGGGCATGCCTGGGTGTGGGAACATCAGGCGCTCACCCGCGCCCGTTTCGTCGCGGGCGACGCGGCGCTGGGGCGGCGTTTCGAAGCGGTGCGCAAGGAAATTCTCTGCCAGAAGCGCGACCTCGCCACCCTGAAAACCGAAGTCCTCGCCATGCGCCAGAAAATGCTCGAAGCCCACGCGGATCATGACGATACGTGGTTCGACCCGAAACAGGATCGCGGCGGCATCATCGACGTGGAATTCATGGTGCAATATCTGGTGCTGGGCTACGCCGCGACGCATCCCCAGCTTACCGCCAATCTGGGCAACATCGCCCTGCTCAAGATGGCCTCCAGCCTGGGCCTGATTCCCGTTGAACAGGCCGAAGCCGTACGCAACGTCTACCGGAAATACCGCCGCCTGCAACACCGCCAGCGCCTGAACGAAACCCAAACCCGCCTGTCGCGCGCGGAAGTCGAGCCGTACATCGCCACCGTGCGCGAACTCTGGCGCTTCCTGTTCGAGGAGTAAACCGCATGCCATCACTTCCACAAGCCGCGCAACAATCCCCTCTGCGTCGTTTGAGCACGCAGGCGGGAGAACAACTGGAAATTCTCGATCAAACCCTGCTGCCCTGGCGCAAGGCATGGCGTCCCCTCAGCACGCTGGCGGATACCGAACACGCCATCCTTGACATGCAGGTGCGCGGCGCGCCGCTGATTGGCGTCATCGCCGCCTACGGCCTCGCCCTGGGCTTGCAGAAAGACGCCAGCGACAATGCCCTGAACGCCATCTCCGCCCGCCTCGCCGCCACCCGCCCCACCGCCGTCAATCTCGGCTGGGCGCTGACGCGCGCCTGCGAACGCCTGCGCCCTCTGCCTGTCGGTGAACGCGTCGCCGCCGCCTGGCGCGAAGCCGACGCCATCGCCAGAGAAGACGCCGACAACAATCAGGCCATTGGCGCGCACGGCCTGAAACTGCTGCAATATCTCGCCGACCGCCACCCCGACCGCCCCCTGCAACTGATGACCCACTGCAACGCGGGCTGGCTCGCCACCGCCGGATACGGCACTGCGCTTGCCCCCATTTACGCCGCACGGCATGCGGGACTGTCGATGCATGTCTGGGTTTCCGAAACCCGTCCCCGCAATCAGGGCTTGCTCACCGCCTGGGAACTGCTGGAAGCGGGCGTGCCGCACACCCTGATTGCCGACAACGCCGCCGGACTCCTGATTCTGCAAGGTCGGGTGGACGCCATCATCGTCGGCGCCGACCGCATCGCCGCCAATGGCGATGTCGCCAACAAGGTCGGCACCAGCCTGAAGGCGTTGGCGGCGGCGCATCAATGTCTGCCTTTTTACGTGGCCGCCCCGACCTCGACGCTGGATTTCAGCGCCGTCAGCGGCGATGACATTCCCATCGAAACCCGCAGCGACCACGAATTGCGCTTTGTTGCCGGCGTGGACTGCAACACCAGGATCGGTCGCCTGTGCCAGATTGCCGAAGGTCATTCCGTATACAACCCCGCCTTCGACATTACGCCCGCCGCGCTGGTAACGCTCATCATCACTGAGCGCGGCGTCAGCCCCGCCAACGAACCCGCGCTGGCGCGCTTATCCCGGAATCCGGCAACGACGGACACGTAAAAATGGGCGACCCAAAACAGAGCAAAGCGTTGATTGCCGCAGCGCAGGCCATGAGCGCCGCCGGACTCAATCCGGGCACGGCGGGAAATCTGAGCTGTCGCTGCGTCCGGCAAGGCAGAGCGGGGTTTTTCATCACGCCGACCGGCATGGACTACGCCGCGCTGACGCCGGAAGACATTCCCTGGGTCGGGCTGGACGGCAAGGCCGAAGGCAAATGCAAACCCTCATCCGAATGGCGCTTTCACCGCGATATTTACGCCGCCTTTCCCGAAGCGGGCGCGGTGCTGCATGCCCATTCCCCCTTCGCGGTCAGCCTCGCCTGCCTGCGCCGCGACATTCCCCCCTTTCACTACATGATCGCCCGCTTCGGCGGCGACAGCATCCGTTGCAGCGCCTACGCCCTGTTCGGCACCCAGGCATTATCCAACGCCGCCCTCGCCGCGCTGCAAGACCGCTCCGCCTGCCTGCTGGCCAACCACGGCATGCTGGTTTACGGGCGCGACCTGAAACAGGCGCTCGACCTGGGCATGGAACTGGAAAGCCTGTGCGAACAATACTGGCGCGCTTCGCTGCTGGGCAACCCCGTGCTGCTGGATGCGGCACAAATGCACGCCGTGCGGGAAAAATTCAAAAGTTACGGCCTTCCTGAGCGGAAAGGATCGTTGGCATGCGGCGCATCGCCCCGTTGTTCGCCCTGAAACCGACAACGCCCCTCCTCTGATCCGACTTGAGATGGGCCGACCGCCGGTTCCACCGCCTGTCGTCGCTTGAGCCGCCAGCGCGGTGGCCGGGTCAATGATTCCGGATGGGCTACCAGAACTTCCACCAACTGCTTTTTTTCTTGTGCTTACTCATGGCATCGCGCGATTGTTCCGTCCAGTCATCCACGTTTTGTTGCTGAAGCTGTCCGTGTTGCTTGAAAAACATCCCGTATTTCATGTCTTCACCCAGGATATGCCTGGTCAGCCAATTACGCAGGAATTGCAGCAGCTCAAAGCTGATGGCCGCCTGACCGGAAGCGATTTTCTGTTGCAAGGCCTCGACTTCATCGACCAGGGCTTTGTGCAGCCCGCAATGCTTCTCGTATTCAGGATAACCGCCGACGCGCATCAGGGTTTGTTCCAGTGAAAAATGGATTCGGGTGTAATCCACCAATTCGTTCAGGATACCGACGCAGGCGGCACTGCCTTCCCTGTGCATGATGGCCTGATGCAATCTGTTGATCAACGTAAACAGCGTCTTGTGCTGTTCATCGATCTCATCAATACCGACGCTGTATTCATCGGACCATTTGAATTCTTTGGTCATTGTTGCTCCTTTTCGTTGATGACCGAACAAATCGTAGCGTAATCATGCTTCCTGAAACATGGTTTCCTGAAAAGAAGGACGCTGTTCCAGCTTGTCGTACAACTGGGCCAGGAAGGGGTGTGTTTTGTTCCAACCCGGATTCGGAAACCGGAAAAACAGGTAACTGAGCGCCGTCCCCACGGCCAGATCTGCCAACGTCATTGACTTGCCGGTACAGAACGGCTGGTTACCCAGATTTTGCTCCATGAATGCCAGGCAACGCGAAATTTTTTCCTGTTGCTGGCGGATGAACGCAGCGCGTCGCTCCCCGGTCGGGCGCGCGGATTCCTGATGCGCCAGCGCGACCGCGTCAAGCAGGCCGTCGGCGACCGCTTCCCAGCGTTTCACCTCGGTGCGCTCACGGTTGGCGCTCGGGAACAGATTGTTGTTGGGAGAAATGTTGTCAATGTATTCGACAATCACGCGTGCGTCAAAAATTGGCGTTCCATCATCAAGCACCAACACCGGTAGCCATCCGAGCGGGTTGCAATCGGGACTGGCCGCGCTGTCATTCCCTGACGGTGGGAGTTCCAGATGGTATTCGATCTTTTTCTCGGCAAGCACAATACGGGTTTTGCGTACGTAAGGATTACTCAGTGAGCCAATCAGCTTCATTATTTTCTCATAGGGTGGGAAAGCGCTAATTATATCGCGTACGCTGAATGTTGGCTTTCACATTAAAACGACATCTTTTCCAGAAACATAGCGTCGCCATAACTGAAAAACCGGTAGCCCTGACGGATGGCGTGCGCGTAGGCGGCGCGGATGTTCTGCATCCCGGCGAAAGCGGATACCAGCATCAGCAGCGTGGATTTGGGCAGGTGAAAATTGGTAATCAGCCGGTCGACCACCTGGAACTGATAACCCGGGCTGATAAAGATTTCTGTTTCCCCCGCCCCTGCCCGGACAAGGCCGTCACCGCTGGCGGCAGATTCCAGCGCACGCAGGGAAGTCGTGCCGACAGCGACGACACGTCCGCCTGCCGCCCGTGTTTCCCGGATGGCGGCAGCGGTTTCTGCGGGCAGTTCATAAGCTTCCCGGTGCATTTTGTGTTCGGCGATCTGCGTCACCCGTACCGGCTGGTAGGTGCCCGCGCCGACATGCAGGGTCAGCCTGGCCATGCGGATGCCCTGTTTTTCCAGCCGCGCGAGCAGATGGGCGTCAAAATGCAGCCCGGCGGTCGGTGCGGCCACCGCGCCGGGATGACGGGCGTAAACCGTCTGGTAACGGCTTTCGTCTTCCGCCGTCGGCGCGTGGGTAATATAGGGCGGCAAGGGCAGGCGTCCATGCGCTTCCGCCAACGACCAGAAATCTCCTGCTTCCCCGGGTGCGTCCAGTTCCAGGGTGAAAAAGTTTTCCTGTCGCCCTGTCACACACACTGTAAAGGCATCCGCCAGACGCAGACGACTACCCGCTTTCGGTGATTTGCTGGCGCGAATCTGCGCCAGCGCGTGACGGGCATCCTTGATGCGTTCCAGCATCACTTCCACCTGTCCGCCGGTTTCCTCCTTGTAACCGAACAATCGCGCCTTGATGACTCTGGTATCGTTCATCACCAGCAAATCGCCGGGCATCAGCAAATCCGGCAGCATGGCGAAACTCAAATCGGAAAGCTGGACACCCGCAACATGCAGCATCCGGCTGGCGGCGCGCTCCACTGCCGGATGCTGTGCAATCAGGGCTTCCGGCAGGGCAAAATCGAAATCGTCCAGCGTAAACAAAGTCAGAACTTGTCGGTAGAGCGTGATTCGTGGATAATTCCGCCCTTCCCATGCCGGGGTGGCGGAATCGGTAGACGCAGCGGATTCAAAATCCGCCGCCGCAAGGTGTGAGGGTTCGAGTCCCTCTCCCGGCACCATATTCAGGCGATCATTGTAACACAATGCGCCGCCAAGTAAATTTATTCAATCAAAACAACCACTTGTCTTGTGCGTCCATGTTCGGTGCCTGTGCTTCGTGATTGGGCGCGGAACCGGGCAGCCCGGTGTGGGAGGATGGCATTAAAAAAACCCGCCTGACGGCGGGTTTGCTTGTGCATTTGCTCAAATAATCAGGCGCGCTGAATATTGGAGGCTTGTTTGCCCTTGGGGCCTTGCACAACATCGAAGGAGACTTTCTCGCCTTCTTTCAGGGTCTTGAAACCATTCATGGTGATGGCGGAAAAATGCGCGAAGAGATCTTCGCTGCCGTCATCAGGCGTGATGAAGCCGAAACCTTTGGAATCGTTGAACCACTTGACAGTACCAGTTGCCATAATCTGCTGCTTCCTACAAAAAACAAAAAAACACGGGAAAAATCCCGACTACCCTGTTTTGACTCCAGCGACCGGCGCCTGTGGCGTGGCGATACATCTTGAATCCAAACACGGCGCAGTTTTACGCGAGCCGCATTCCGGCGTCAACAACTTTCGCGCTTCAGACTTCAGATAACGGCAAATAGTGTCAGAATTTGCCCCTAAAGGACGGGGATACCGTGAATTTTCCCGATTTTTCGCCTTTGCCTTCCATCATCCGCTAAAATTCTGTACATGAGCACACAGCATCAAAACGAAGCGATCCTGGAGGAGGAGGTTCATTCTGAATCACCTGCGCTCTACAAGGTGTTGCTATTAAATGACGATTACACGCCCATGGATTTTGTCATCCATGTGCTGCAGCGATTTTTTGCCATGGACCATGAACGGGCCACTGAAATCATGTTAAAAGTCCACCTTGAGGGTCGCGGCATCTGCGGGCTGTTTCCGCGTGACATCGCGGCGACCAAGGTTGAACAGGTCAGTGCCTTTGCGCGGCGGCACCAGCACCCGCTTGCCTGCATCATGGAGAAGAACTGATGATCGCCCAGGAACTTGAAGTCAGTCTGCATATCGCCTTTGTCGAAGCGCGACAAAAGCGCCACGAATTCATTACCGTCGAGCATTTGCTCTTGGCGCTGCTGGACAATCCCACGGCGGCGAACACCCTGCGCGCCTGCGGCGCCAATCTGGAACAACTGCGTCTCGACATCACCCGTTTTATCATGGAGCACACCCCCCCCGCGCCGGGGGATCATGACATCGACACGCAGCCGACGCTGGGATTCCAGCGTGTCATCCAGCGCGCCATTCTGCATGTGCAGTCTGCCGGCAAGAAGGAAGTGAATGGCGCGAATGTGCTGGTCGCCATTTTTGGCGAAAAGGATTCGCATGCCGTCTATTACCTGCAAAAACAGGGCGTTAGCCGCCTTGATGTCGTGAATTTTATTGCCCACGGCGTCAGCAAGGTGGCTCAGCCCAAGGCGACGGAAAGCGCGGGAGCATCGGGTGGCGAAAATGGCGCCCAGTCGCAGCAGCAAGCGGCAAGCGCCCTGGAAAATTTCACGATCAATCTGAATAAACAGGCCGCCGAAGGCCACATCGACCCCTTGATTGGTCGCGGCCCGGAACTCGAACGGGTGATCCAGACGCTGTGTCGCCGCCGCAAGAATAATCCCCTGCTGGTGGGTGAAGCGGGCGTTGGCAAGACAGCCATCGCCGAAGGGCTGGCCTGTAAGGTGGTGGAAAACGCCGTGCCGGAAGTGCTCGCCAGGGTTACTGTTTACGCGCTCGACATGGGGGCATTGCTGGCGGGCACCAAATATCGCGGCGATTTCGAGCAACGCCTGAAAAATATCCTGAAACAAATCAAGGAAAACCCGGAAGCGATTCTGTTCATCGACGAAATTCACACCCTGATCGGCGCGGGCGCGGCTTCCGGCGGCACGCTGGATGCCTCCAATCTCCTGAAACCGGCGCTGTCCAGCGGTCAGTTGAAATGTATTGGCGCGACCACCTACAACGAATATCGCGGCATTTTTGAAAAAGACCACGCCCTTTCCCGACGTTTTCAGAAAATCGATGTCGGCGAACCCTCGGAAACCGAGACGCTGGAAATCCTGAAAGGCTTGAAGGGCCGTTTTGAAGTGCATCACGGCGTCAGGTATTCCAATGCGGCGCTCACCTCCGCTGTGGAGCTTTCCGCCCGTTACATCACCGACCGTCACCTGCCTGACAAGGCGATCGACGTGATTGACGAGGCGGGCGCAGCGCAGCGCATCCTGCCCAAGTCGCGGCAAAAAAAAACAATCGGCAAGAGCGACATTGAAGAAATCATCGCCAAAATTGCCCGCATCCCATCGCACCACGTCAGCACCGACGACCGCGATGCCTTGAAATATCTGGAACGCGATCTGAAAACCGTCGTTTTCGGTCAGGACGCCGCCATCGAAATGCTCGCCAAGGCCATCAAAATGGCGCGCTCCGGCCTGGGCACGCCGGGCAAGCCGATTGGCGCTTATTTGTTTTCCGGCCCCACAGGCGTTGGCAAGACAGAAGTCGCCCGTCAGCTTGCCTACGCGCTTGGCATCGAATTGTTACGCTTTGACATGAGCGAATACATGGAACGTCACGCCGTTTCCCGTCTGATTGGCGCACCGCCGGGTTACGTTGGTTTTGAGCAGGGTGGTCTGCTGACCGAAGCGGTAACGAAAAAACCATACTGCGTGCTGCTGCTGGACGAAATCGAAAAAGCCCACCCGGACATTTTCAACATCCTGCTGCAGGTGATGGATCACGGCACGCTGACCGACAACAACGGGCGCAGCGCGGATTTCCGAAACGTCATCATCATTATGACCACCAATGCCGGCGCTGCCGACCTGCAAAAGAACCAGATGGGGTTTACGACGGTGGCGCAAGCAGGAGACGAAATGGCGGAAATCAAACGCCTGTTTACCCCGGAATTCCGCAACCGTCTGGACGCTACCGTATCCTTCAAGCCGCTCGATCACGACATCATCCTGCGCGTGGCCGACAAATTCCTGATGCAACTGGAAGGGCAGTTGCATGAGAAAAAGGTCGAGGTTCATTTCACGATGGCCCTGAAAGAAATGCTGGCGAAGAAGGGCTTTGATCCCCTGATGGGCGCGCGTCCCATGGCGCGTCTGATTCAGGATACCATCCGCGCCGCCCTGGCCGACGAACTGCTGTTCGGTCGCCTCACCCACGGCGGGCGCGTCACGGTGGATGTAGACGAAGAAAAACGGGTGCGACTGGTTTTTGAGGAAGAAGAAGCGGAGCAGGAAGCCTAAACGGACAATGCCAGGCGCTCCGCTTTTGCCGTCGCTGCGCTTCGTCGAAAACCACTGTCACCCGGCACGATATTCAGGCGACGCTTGCGGCCAACCCTTTTGCATCAACACAACGCCCCTGCCATGATGTTTCAATCCACGTCCGGCAGGCCGGACGAAAGCACGGAAGGGGTTACGCCCCTCGCGTGCAAGATTATCCCCTGAAGGGGGCGGTTTCCAATCGGAGTCTGTTTTTGATGAACACTGCCCACGGCTGCCTGAGCCGTCTGATTGATGCGCTCGCCCGGAGTCTGCCGCAATTTGACCCGACGCCGCTTCGTGCCAATCCGCCAGAAATAAAGGACGACGGCGAAGACGCGGAAATCATTGGCGAATGGCTGTATGAACATCTCCGTGCGCAAGGTTTGGCGGATACGCTGGAGTGGATGCGTTTCAATGGCGAGACGCCCGACCTGAAAGCGTTGGCGGATTTGGATTTTTCGGCTTTTGACGCCTTTTGGGATGCAGCGTATGAAACGGCGGCGGGAAAGGTTTCCATGCCCTGGAACTGGAAGTTTCTGGAAGTCATGAACGGCATTTTGCAGCCGCATGGTCTCGCCATCGCGGGACTCGTCATACCGCCGGCAGGCGATTCCACGACGCTCCTGTGCGTCACCACGGATGCGGCGGCACTGGAAAATCTGACAACGTGCCTTGTCGATTCAGGTCTGATACTGATCCAGTACGAGCCGATGACGAATGAAGCGGCGCTGGAGGCGCTCAAACACAGGGGAGAAACTGAAGCGCTGGCTTCCCGGCTGATTCGCCTTACCAGACCCGAAACGGAACAGAACGATAAACAGGGCGATGTGATAGACCAGGTTTTCAGCGCCTTGAGCGAAAACCTCGCCGCCCAACGGCTGACGGAGCATCTCGTGGAACGCTTCGACCCGCAAGACGTGAATGTCAATCTGGTGACGGATTTGCTGTCCGTAACACTGGCTTCCAAACCGCTCAAGTGGACGTTCCTTAGCATTCGCACGACGCTCAAAGGGCTGCTGGCGCTGCTCGTGCTGGGAGGAGTGGGGTGGCTTGGCCTCAGTCTGGGCGGATATGCCGAACTTGCGGGCAAGGTGATCCGGCTTGCGACATGGGGCGCGGGTCTGCTCCTTGTCTGGTGCGTGACGGCAGTCTGCATTCTGGGTATGGCCGTGCACAGACGCAGACGGCAAGCCAGGTAAGCCCAGCAGGGCAATCGCATTTGACTGACTCCGAGGCCCTGGCCGCAAACACCGTCATTCCCCTGCAAGGGAATGACAGCAGGTAGGGCGGGATCTACGATACCGCCGTTGTTGACCTGCGGCGCAAGGTAGGGCGGTTTCTCCGAAACCGCCGTTGTTGCCCTGCGGCGCGTTCGGAGAACGCGCCCTACCTGAACGCGCCCTACCTGAACGCGCCCTACCTGAACCCGCCCTGCCTGAACCCGCCCTGCCTGAACCCGCCCTGCCTGAACCCGCTCAGGCTGCGCTCCCAGGGGGCATTCGCGCCGTTGGTCGACGCGTTCGACTTTTTAGCGTGAAGCACCGCAAACGATACTGCCACCTCATCAACCGCTGATGGCCAACACGTTTCCTCAAAAGCTGACGACATCTGCGTGTGCGATTGCCCTGGTAAGCCCAGGTCGGGCACGCCAATGAGCTTCTTGCAAAACTTTTCTCCGCAAATGACTCTGGATTTTCCTGTAGGCCCCTGACGGGGGATTTTTGAGTTTTTGAAGCGGGTTTTCAGTGCTTATGGAGGTTTTATTTCTTTGTCATTGAAACAAGATAACAGGTATCCCAACCCACGCTGTGCAAGGGGGAGAATTGAGACAAGCGGGGGGATTGCGCCTGGTTTCAACATCGCAGGCGCATCAATTGGTCGGCGCTCAGGGATGCCGAACATCAGGTGGCATTTGGCTTTGAGATAGCCCCAATGCCATTAAGTTAGCGAAATTTATTTTAACAATCAAGAAGTTATGCTATAGTTCTGGCTTGTAAAGTTACTAATTTTCTCATCAGCCTGAAAGCGGGTGGCGTCGGCCTCAATCTCACGGCGGCGGATACGGTGATTCATTACGACCCGTGGTGGAATCCGGCGGTGGAAAATCAGGCCACCGACCGCGCCCATCGTCTGGGACAGGACAAACAGGTTTTCGTCTATAAACTCATTGCCGCTGGCAGCATCGAGGAAAAAATTCTCGCCTTGCAGGAACAAAAAGCGGAACTGGCGGCCAGCATTCTCTCGGAAGAACGGCAAGGGGAAGTGAAATTCGGAGAAGCCGACCTCGCCGCCCTGTTCGACCCGCTGCCGGAGTAAAAATAAGATGAAAAAACGGTGGAAAGCCCTCAAAACCAGAATCGACAAGGCGCTGTTCCGTACGCCGGATGAAATGCGCCGCAACTATACCCCCGGCGAACCGCTGGCGACGGGCGGCGACATCAAGGAGTTGTTATACGCCGCCAACCCGGTATATATCGAAGTCTCACAAACCGGCTCTACGCCAATGATGGGACTTATGGGGGGATTCATGGCTCTTGTGGGCGTTGCCGGATTGGGAATGGGGGGGACTTTTTTATGGACGCTTATTACTGAAGAACTTAGTCTCCCCAAACTTGCATACCACTTTGAATATAATCTAGACTTACTTTTCGGTTTAATCTTTGGTTTGTTCGGTTCCATTTTCATACTGTTTTTTGGCGTTATCGGTACCTTGACCGCCTATTTGTCGCTGGTAACGCCGGTAGACGCAACAGCGCGTTTTGACCGCAAACGACAACTGGTATACCTGAAACGGGGGCGCAACCGGGTATTGGCAATTCCGTGGGCCAACCTGACGCCGGTCGTGACCAATCATGTGGCTTCTGCCTATCTGCCAAACAGTCTGTCGTATCAGGGTAAATTCGTTGAATACGATGAAAATGGCGAACCCAAAGAGACGAATGGCATTGAGCACAGCGTCGCTATTGGAAATTCCTACCCGGCAGAAAATGGTTCGTTGATGGAAATGGAAGGGGTTCGGCAATATATGGAATCCGGCTATTCGCCGATGATGCGTCCATTGCAATGGCGCAAACTTCGCCGCCCCGGATGGCGGGTTATGTTCGATGGCCCAAATTTTGTGAAAGAATTTGAAGACCTCTGGGAGAACCCGAAACGTCCGCGTGAATCGATGTTCATAATCATAGCGCCTCTGTTCATTATGGGAAGCGCCTTTTTTTTCCATTTTATCAATGCCTGGAACCTGTTGGCGCAATGGGTCGCGCCCTTTCCGAAATGGCCGCGCGCCCTGCGTGAGCAACACGAAGCGGATTTGCTGGAACTGGGAATAGATGCCCATGGCAATCGTCTGCCGCGCCCCAAACGCAAACCGGTGGTGCGCCTCAACGGGGAACTTGTGGAAGCGGCCAGCGAGGACAGGGAAGCCGGGGAAGAAGCCGCCCGACAACAACAAATCCGGCGACGGGAGGCATGGCGGGATATTTTTCTGGACAGGCTGGCCGCTTGCGTCGCCCTGCCGCTTGCCCCATTGTCCATGTTCATGATATGGGGTGTGCTCATCACAGGAGATTTCTGGTTTGAAACGCTGGGCATCCGGGACTTCAGCGCAATCAACGCGGAAGAGTTTGTGCTCCTGTTTTTTGGCGGGCCATTTCTCGTCAACGCTCTGGGCTTTGCCATCGCCATGCTAACCGCGCCATTGGGTAAAAAAACGCGGGAATGGCGGGATGCGCAAAAAGT
>JAISRR010000085.1 GCA_031273565.1 Zoogloeaceae bacterium
GTGAGCGTGAAAGCGTTACGGGCTACGCCCTCCACGCTTTCACGCTCACACAAAACCTGTAACCTTTGAGGGCAGTTCATAATACAAGGGCGGTATCGAAGAAACCGCCCTACCTGAACCCGCCCTGCCTGAACCCGCTCAGGCTGCGCTCCCAGGAGGCATTCGCGCCGTTGGTCGGCGTGTCCGACTTTTTGGCGTGAAGCACCGCAAACGATACTGCCACCTCATCAACCGCTGATTGCCAACGCGTTTCCTCAAAAGCTGACGACATCTGCCTGTGCGATTGCCCTGCAAACCCCATGAAGGCGAAGCCGCGCCTTACTGAACTGTCCTCAGTCCTCCGTCCTCTGTCTTCTGAACCCGGTACTTGCCCAGCAACTCACTGGCAGGCAACGCCTTGTCATAACGGAAGCCCTGAACATGATGGCAACCTTCGCGGCGCAGGAAATCTTCCTGTTCTTCACGCTCGACGCCTTCGGCCACGACTTCCAGACCCAGTGAAGCGGAGAGCGCGATAATGGCGCGGATAATGGCTTCGTTGTTGATGTTCTGACCGATGTCGCGGACAAAAGAATAGTCGATCTTGAGCCTGTGTACCGGCAACCGTTTCAGATAACCCAGCGAAGAATAGCCGGTGCCAAAATCGTCGACCGCCAGATAGATGCCCATCTTTTCCAGCTCATGCATGATGTTCAATGCCTGCCCGGTTTGGCTCATGAGCATGGATTCGGTAACCTCCAGTTCCAGTTGATGCGGTTGCAGGCCACTGATTTCGAGTTGCTGTCGCACCTGGGTCACGAGATCGACGCGCTCAAGCTGCTGCACCGAAAGATTGACGGCGATTCTCGGCACATGCAACCCCTTTTTCTGCCAGAAACTCATCTGGCGGCAGGCTTCCTGCAACACCCAGGCCCCGATGTCACTGATGATGCCGATTTCTTCGGCAATGTGAATGAAACGATCCGGCAACATCAGTCCGAATCCGGGGTTCTGCCAGCGCACCAGCGCCTCCACGCCGATCAGATGTCCGGTAAGCAGGTTGAACTGGGGCTGGTAGTGCAGCACCAGTTCCTTGTGGTTGATGGCATTACGCAGCGCGTTTTCCAATGCCAGACGTTCAAACGCGTCGACGCTCAGACTGTTCTCAAAAAACTGGTAGGTGTTGCGCCCCAACTCCTTGGCCTTGAACATCGCCAGATCAGCATGTTTCAACAGGGTTTCGGCATCATCGCCATTTTGCGGAAAGATGGCGATGCCGACGCTGGCCGTAATGTAAATCTCCTGATCCTGCAAAATCAGGGGTTTGGTGAGCAGCGCCAGAATTTTTTCCGCCACCACGGTAACGCTGTCTATACTGACATTTTCTTCCAGCAGAATCAGGAATTCATCGCCCCCCAGGCGGGACAGGGTATCGCTGCCGCGCAGCAGGGTTTCCACGCTGCGCGCCACGACCCGCAGAAGCGCATCGCCCATGTGATGACCCAGCGTGTCGTTCACATTCTTGAAGCGGTCGAGGTCGATAGACAGCAGCGCCAGTTGTTGCCTGTCGCGCCGGGCACGTTCCAGCGCATGCTCCAGTCTGTCCCGCACAAGATTGCGATTGGGCAGCCCGGTGAGCGCATCGTGGTAGGTCAGAAAATCCAGATGAGCCTGATCGCGCTTGCTCTTGGACAGGTCGCGCACAATGCCCCACCAGCCATCGTACTCGTCGTTCTCGTCATAGGACGCGTAAAGCTGCAACTCGATGGGGAAGGTGCTGCCATCCTTCCTGATCTGTTCCTTTTCATAGAGTTTGCAAACCCCACGCTCCCTCACTTCCTGTTCATTGCGTAGATCGCTCTCGTGCAGATAAGCTGGCGTGATGTCACGCGGCGTCATGCGCCAGAGTTCTTCTCCGGTATAGCCCAGAGATTCCTGGAAAGCGCGATTGGTTTCGATGAAATGGCCTTCCATGTCGATACGTACGTAGCCATCGATCATGCTGTCGTACAGCCTTTTGTAACGGATATTTTCGGCCAGGATGCGCTTCTCCAGATGCTTTCGCCTGCTGATGTCGATCAGATAGACAATGAAGTGCGGACTCCCGTCGAAGACAAAGCGTTCGGCAGAGAGCGACAGGAAGTGAACTTTCTGGTTGCGCTCCAGTATCTCCGCAGGGAAATCCGTTATCCCCCCCTTTTCCTGCATCTGTGCGAAAAAATTACGCCGCTGTTCCGGGTTGTTCCAGACCTGCCGCTCATCCACCAGTTGTCCCGCCAGTTCGTCGCGCGGCCAGCCCAGCAATTTCGCCAGCGCATCGTTACTGTCGACGACAACATTTTCTTCGGGCGTGTTTCCGAGTTTGATAATGCAGGCCGCAATTGGAAACTTGTAGAAGGCCGCATCGAAATAATGCCTGACGCGCTGGCCACTCTCCTGCTGCATCCGGATCTGGCTACGCAAGCGGTAAACCAGGTACAGCAGGATGAGACAGAAGCCAATGAGCGGGGCGATAATCCTCATATGCCGCCTCCTTGAAGCGGGTCATGGGCGAACGCGCTTGCGTCGAATCGGGATGCGATGCGACGCAAAACAGAATCGTGCGGCAGGCTAAAGCACATTTGCATATATGTGAATCCAAAGGGCTGAATGCCCTTTAATGCATCAAGTATCAGTCTAGTCTGGCAGAATTTCAAATATTGCATATTATTGTTCGAAAGTAAATAAAGGCGAGAGATATCACATTCAGTTCCCCGAATCGGGAAAAGATTCGGCAAAAACCTTTTCATTTCCCACATCCAGAATCCGGAGCTTGCGCCAGCCCGCCTTGCGCGGCAGTGTGGTCAGCCTTCACCCAGATCGTGCCGGATGGCGTAGCTGACCAGTTCGGCGGTGCTGCTCATCCCCATTTTATCCAGAATGTTGGTTTTGTGGGTGCTCACGGTTTTGACGCTGAGATTGAGTTGTTGGGCGATGCAGGTAAGGCTGTGCCCTTTCACGAGCAGCAGAAATATCTGGTATTCCCGGTCGCCGAGGCCATCGAACTGCGTCCGCGCCGGAGCCGGAGCGTCAGATTTTTCCCGCTTCCGGGACCTGACGAGAAAATCCGGACTCCAAAGCGGAGCGATCTGCTTTGGGTTGACACGAAGCATTGATTGACCGCTCCGGGCGCCGCAGCGCACGGATGGGAATCCCGTATCGCATCCCGCATTTTTCTGCGTGTTGCTGTTTACCGGCCAAACACGCATTTACTTGCGTTGCAGCAGATATTCGAACACGCCGCCCGTTTCGCTGTGCGCGAGCAGCACATTGCCGGTCTGATTGGCGAACGCCTGCATATCCTTGAGCGAACCGGGATCGGTGGCGAGGATTTTCAGTTTTTCCCCGCTCGCCATCGCGGCCAATGCCTTTTTGGTGCGCAAAATGGGCAAGGGGCAATTCAGACCCCGCACATCGAGTTCATGGTCGAAAGTCATGACTTCTGTTCTTTGGTACTGACGATTGAATTCACTTTTGGCAATCACCGTTTTTTAGCGCAAGCGTCCCAGCAAACCTTCCAGTTGGTCGAGGTCGCCAAATTCGATGCTGATCCGGCCTGCGCCCTGTTTATTGGCGCGAATCTGCACGGCAGCGCCAAGGGTATCGGAAAGTTCTTCTTCCAGACGCAGGAGATCGCGGTCAGGCTGGCGTTCCACCACCTTGGGCGGATTGAGAAAACGCTGCGCCAGACGTTCCGCCTCGCGCACGGAAAGACGCTTTTGCGCGATGGTCTGGGCCAGTTGCACCTGTCCGGCGGCAGGCAGGGGCAACAGGGCGCGGGCGTGTCCCATGTCCAGCTTGTTGTCGAGCAGCATTTCCTGCACCGGCTCGCAGAGTTGCAACAGGCGCAGCAGATTGGAAGCGGCGGGACGGGAACGGCCTACGGCGTCGGCGGCCTGTTGGTGGGTCAGGCGGAATTCATCGACCAGACGTTGCAGCCCCAGCGCTTCTTCGAGCGGATTCAGGTTTTCACGCTGGATGTTCTCGATCAGCGCCATGGCAAGCGCCTGTTCGTCGGGAATGACGCGCACCAGCACCGGCACTTCGGTCAGCCCCGCCAGCCCCGCCGCGCGCCAGCGTCTTTCCCCGGCGACAATTTCATAACGCTCCGCCCCCGGCGTGGCGTCCACCGGTCGCACCAGAATCGGCTGCATGATGCCCTGTGCCTGAATGGAGGCCGCCAGTTCAGCAAGCGCGGCCTCGTCCATGCGGCTGCGCGGCTGGTATTTGCCGGGACGCAGGCGGTCGACGGGCAGTTGACGCTGTTCGTCCGGGCGTTTTTCGTCGCTGCCGCCGGAAAGCAGGGCGTCAAGACCACGCCCCAATCCTCTCGTTTTCATGCCTTTTCCTTGTTCAACGCGAACCGCTGCAACATTTCTTCCGCCAGCGCCACGTAAGCCTGCGCGCCTTTGGAATTTTTATCGAAAGCCAATACCGGTTTGCCATAAGAAGGCGCTTCGGCGAGCCGCACGTTGCGCGGCACGAGGGTGCGATACACCTTGTCGCCGAAATGACGTTCAAGTTCGCTGGAAACCTGCTGCGCGAGCGTGCTTTGCGGGTTGTACATGGTGCGCAGCAGACCTTCGATTTCCAGACGGGGATTGAGGTGGGCGCGGATTTTTTTCAGGGTATCGACCAGATCGGACAGCCCTTCCAGCGCGTAGTATTCGCATTGCATGGGAATCACCACGGCGTCGGCGGCGACAAGGCCATTCACGGTCAGCATGTTCAGGGCGGGCGGACAGTCGATGAGGATGAAATCGTAAGGCGCGTTTTTCAGGGCGTCGGCGAGACGGTATTCGCGCCGCTCCAGCTCCACCACTTCCACCTCGGCCCCGGCCAGTTCGCGGTTGGCGGGCAGCACGGCGAATCCGAATTCGGTTTCCAGACAGGCTTCGGCGAGACCGACCTGACCGAGCAACACCTGATACACGGTCGGCAAGGCTTCACGCTTGAAGATGCCCGCGCCGGTGGTGGCGTTGCCCTGCGGGTCGAGGTCGATCAACAACACCCGACGACCTTTCTGCGCCAGACTGGCCGCCAGATTGACCGCCGTGGTCGTCTTGCCGACGCCGCCTTTTTGATTGGTGATGGCCAATATTTTCATGCGTCAACCTTCATAACAGTCGCCATGCCTCAATTTTCCTCCGCAAGAATCACCAAATGCCGTTCCGCTGCCAATCCCGGCACGGCGAGGGATTGTACCGCTTCCACCACAATTCCCGTAGGCATGGCTGCAATTTCCGCCGCCGGATGCTGTCCCTTCATGGCCAGCCAGCGCCCGCCGGGGGCAATCAGGTGGCGGGTCAGGGTGACGAAATCCTTTAATTCGGCGAAGGCGCGCGAGGTGATGCGTTCGTAGCGTCCCGCGAGGTCTTCCACGCGCGCATGACAAATTTCTACATGGGAAAGCCCCAGTTCAATGACCGCCTGCCGCAAAAAGGCCGTTTTTTTCTGCACGGCGTCGGCCAGCGTAATGTGCAATTCCGGGCAGGCAATCGCCAGCGGAATGCCGGGCAAGCCGCCGCCACTGCCCACGTCGAGGACAGAAGACAGAGGACAGAAGACAGAGGACAGTTCAGTGACCGGCGGCTTTGCCGCCGCCTGATTCCTGACCTCTGAAACCCACGGCAAAATCGCCAGCGAATCGAGCAAATGATGGGTAATCGCCTCCGCCGGGTTTTTCAGCGCCGTGAGATTGTAGGTCTTGTTCCATTTCAGGAGCAGGTCGCGGTAAGCAAGCAGTTTTTGCGGCGCGTCGGCAGGCAGCGTCAGACCCAGTTCGGCAATGCCTGCTTCGAGTTGTTGCTGGTCGTTCATCGGGCCTTGCGCTCCATACGTTTCAACTGAATCAGCAACAGCGAGATGGCCGCTGGCGTGATGCCCTGTATCCGGCTGGCCTGTCCCAAAGTCTGCGGGCGGTGTTCCCGCAATTTTTGCTGCACCTCGCGGGAAAGGCCGGGGACGTTCGTAAAATCCATGTCGTCCGGCAGCATCAGATGTTCGTAGGCGGCGCTTTTGGCGACTTCTTCCCGCTGCCGGTCGATGTAGCCCTGATATTTGGCCTGGATGTCGACCTGTTCGATGACCAGCGCATCCAGCGTTGCTCCGTTTTTTTCACGCGCCTGCGGCAAGGTCATCAACGCCGCGTAATCGACTTCGGGACGGCGCAGCAGGTCGAAGAGCGAATATTCCCGCTCGATGGCCTTGCCCAACACCGGCTCCGCCGCCTCGGCAGGCAGCAGGGCGGGATTGACCCAGGTGGATTTCAGGCGTTCGATTTCGCGGGCGATGGCCTCACGCCTGGCGCAAAACGCCGCCCAGCGTTCGCCATCCACCAGACCCAGTTTCCGTCCCTGTTCGGTCAGGCGCAGGTCGGCGTTGTCTTCCCGGAGTTGCAGGCGGTATTCGGCGCGGCTGGTAAACATCCGGTAGGGTTCGGAAACGCCACGGGTAATCAGGTCGTCGACCAATACCCCCAGATAGGCTTCATCCCGGCGCGGCGTCCAGGGGTCGCGTCCCTGCGCTTGCAGGGCGGCGTTAATGCCCGCCAGCAAGCCCTGCGCCGCCGCTTCCTCGTAGCCGGTGGTGCCGTTGATTTGTCCGGCGAAAAAGAGGCCGCGAATCGCCTTGGTTTCCAGCGAGGCCTTTAATCCACGCGGGTCGTAGTAATCGTATTCGATGGCGTAACCGGGACGCAGGATATGGCAGTTTTCCAGCCCCCTGATGGAGCGCACGAGCTGTAATTGCACGTCAAAGGGCAGGCTGGTGGAAATTCCGTTCGGGTATATTTCGTGCGTCTCCAGCCCTTCCGGTTCCAGAAAAACGGGGTGGCTGTCGCGTCCGGCGAAGCGGTGGATTTTGTCTTCAATGGAAGGGCAGTAGCGCGGCCCGACGCCTTCGATGACGCCGGTGTACATTGGCGAACGGTCAAGGCCGCCACGGATGATGTCGTGCGTTTGCGGATTGGTTTCGGTCATCCAGCAGGGCCGTTGCGCGGGATGCTCCTCCGCCTTGCCGAAGAAGGAAAACACCGGCAGCGGGTCGTCCGAGCATTGCGGCGACATGACGGAGAAATCAATCGTCTTGCCATCCAGACGCGGCGGCGTGCCGGTCTTCAAACGTCCCTGCGGCAGTTGCAATGCTTTCAGGCGCGCCGCCAGCGCGGAACTGGCCGGGTCGCCCATGCGTCCGCCGCCGTAGTGTTCCAGCCCCACATGAATCAGGCCATTCAGAAACGTGCCCGCCGTAAGCACCACGCTGGCCGCCTGAAAACGCACGCCCAATTGCGTCACCACGCCCGTTACCCGGTCGCCTTCCACCATCAGGTCATCGCAGGCGGCGGCGAACAGGGTCAGATTGGGCTGATTTTCCAGACGACGGCGTATCGCCTGCCGGTACAACGCCCGGTCGACCTGCGCCCGCGTCGCGCGCACCGCCGGCCCCTTGGAATGGTTGAGGATGCGAAACTGGATGCCGGCCTCATCCGTTGCCGCCGCCATCGCCCCGCCCAGCGCATCCACCTCTTTCACCAGATGCCCCTTGCCGATGCCGCCGATGGAAGGATTACAGCTCATCGCGCCCAGGGTTTCCAGATTGTGCGTGAGCAACAGCGTGCGACTCCCCGCCCGCGCCGCCGCCAACGCGGCCTCGGTTCCGGCATGACCGCCGCCGACGACAATGACATCAAAAAGGATGGGGTAGAACATATTCAGGGATCAGGGGTCAGGAATCAGGGATCAGTAAAACCCTGGGGAACGGATTGCGCCGGAGAAAAGAGGGAGGATTTTACGGCAAGGGGGAAAAATCGGAAAACAGAAACGGGAAAGAAGGGCTGCGCTTCTTTCCCGTCGTGGCAAAAGCGTTAGCGGGGATGCCGCTGCTTCCATTCCTGTGCCAGACGCTCTGCCTCAATGATTTGGGACCGGGTTAAGCGCCCCACCAACTCATCGTACGCTGTTGTGAGCCTGGCGTAATCCGATGAAGATGCGTCAGTCTGCGAAATGGCAAGCATGAGCAACATATATGCTGTCGCGTAATCTTGCGCGACGCCTCGACCCTCGTAGTACAAACCGCCGAGGTTATATTGGGCGTACATATATCCCTGTTCAGCCGCCTTACGCAGCCAATCAACAGCTTCCGCATCGCTCTGCGCGACGCCATGACCATTGATGTACATCATCCCAAGGTTATATTGGGCAACCGCATGTTCCTGTTCGGCAGCCTTGCGATACCAGTTCGCGGCTTCCGTATCATTTTGCGCTATGCCCAGACCTTGGCGGTACATCTGCCCAAGGGTAAATTGGGCATTCGCATCCCCCTGCCCGGCGGCCTTGCGGTACCAACTCACGGCCTCCGCAAAATTTTGCGCTACACCCTGACCCAGGTAATACATCGCGCCAAGCAGGACTTGCGCTTCCACATCGTTCTGTTCCGCCTTTTCGAGCACTTCCTCAACTGTCTGTGCGCTCACGGAAATGGAAAGGCACAAGGCGAACGCCAGCAATACGCCACGCCACAGGCCACGATTGCCGTGCAGGATTTTGGAGTTGAAGCAGGGCAGCATGTTGGGGGTTCTCCCTGAATTGGCCAGAGGCGCTCATCGCGCCATTGCCATGACGGATAAGCATCCATCCTACTTGAGCGCAATTTCCGCCGCAAGGCTGGAAGGCGGGGCAACGTAGTAAGATGACATGCTTTATTTTCCCGAAACCTCAGGTTCCCGAAGCCTGTCTCATGGAAGGGTGGCATCGTAGAAAGCGCCGCCGTTGGACATGCGGCGCGCTCGGAGCGCACCCCCTACCCCAAACCCCGCGCTCCCGCTTTCATTTTTGCGTAACTTTTCGGCGGAACTGCGTCCAGACCAGCAAGCCGCCCAGCGCGCCCAGAGCCGCCATGCCGAACGCCAGCCCTGTGCGGCTGTGCCATAGCCACGGAGCGAGGGTGGCGGCGATGCCCGCGCCGAGCAAGGTCTGGATGAAGCTCTGGCAGGAAGCGGCCATGCCCCGGTTTTGCGGATACATGTCGAGCGAAACCAGGGTCATGTTGGGCATGGCCAGAGCGACGCCGAAGTTGTACACGGCGATCGGGAGTACGGCGAGCAGGCGGGAATCGGGCGCGAATTCGGAGGTGGCGAGATTCGCCAGCGCCGAAATCGCCATGACGACAAAGGCCAGACCGAGGGTGCGCCGGTCGTTCCATTTTCCGGCGATGCGCCCGGAAAGCCAGGAACCTGCCATCATGCCCGCCATGCCAGGGACGAAAAGCCAGTGAAAATCGGTTACGCCCAGATGCAGATGCTCGCGGATGAAGGCCGGAGCGGAAAGAATGTAGAGAAAATAACCCCCGAAGGTGGCGCCGATGCCCACCGACAGGGCGACAAAACCCGGATTGCTGAAAACCTTTTTGTAACCCCGCAACAGAGGCAGAACCGCAAAGGGCTGACGTTTTTCCGGCGGCAGGGATTCCGGCAGCTTCCACATGCAAACGCCGCAGAGCAGGGCGGAAACCAGCGTCAGAAAAACAAAAATGGCGCGCCAGCCGGCCAGATGCAGCACCCACCCGCCGATGATCGGCGCGATGGCGGGCGCAAAGGCGAACATGATGGCGATATTGGCAATCAGGCGTTGCGCCGCCGGGCCTTCGTAGAGATCGCGCACCATCGCGCGGCTGACCACCATCCCCGCTCCGGCGGAAAGCCCTTGCAGGGCGCGCATGGCCCAGAGCATTTCGATGCTGTTCGAGAGCGCGCAACCCAGTGAAGACAGCGCATAGACGGCAAGGCCGATGACAATCACCCGCTTGCGCCCGAAGCTGTCGGAAAGCGCCCCGTGCCACAGCGTCATCAAGCCAAACGTAATCATGTAGATAACCAGCGTTTGCTGGATTTTCAGGCGGTCAACGGCAAACGCCGCGCCCATCTCCGGGAAGGCGGGCAGATAGGTGTCGATGGAGAAAGGGCCGATGGCGGCCAGCGCGGCCAGCATCAGGGTAAGGCCGAGGCGAATTTCGTTTTTCTGAAGGCTCATCGTGTTTCCGTGAAGGGTCGACGGTATTGCAGGGCTTCCGCCAGATGGTGCTTTTCCGTGCCGGAACTTCCGGCCAGATCGGCGATGGTGCGCGCCACTTTCATGATCCGGTGCCAGGAACGGGCGGAAAGATCGAGACGCGCCGCCGCCTGTTGCAGGAGTTGCACCGCCGCCGCGCTCATGCCCGTGTGTTGATCCACATTCTCCGGCCCCAGCCGGGCGTTGACCATGCCCTGCCGCGCCATCTGTTTTTCCCGCGCCGCCGTCACCCGCGCCCGAACGTCTGCGGACGCCTCGCCGCCGCCTGCTCGCGCCATGGTTTCGGCAGGCAATGCCGGAACCTCAATCAGCAAATCCATGCGGTCGAGAATGGGGCCGGAAATGCGGCTGCGATACTGCCGGATTTTATCCGGCGTGCAATGGCAGCGCCCGTTGGGATGTCCCTGCCAGCCGCAGGGACAGGGATTCATCGCAGCCACGAGTTGAAAACGGGCGGGAAAGGTCGCGTGACGGGCAGCGCGGGCAATGTGGATTTCGCCCCGCTCCAGCGGTTCGCGCAGGCTTTCCAGCACCTTGCGGTCGAATTCCGGGAATTCGTCGAGAAACAGAATGCCCTGCGTGGCGAGGCTGATTTCGCCCGGACGCGGTGGGCTGCCGCCGCCGACCAGCGCGACGGCGGAGGCGGTGGCGTGTGGCGCGCGATAGGGTCGGGCGCGAAACCGGGCGGGGTCGAAACGTCCCGCCAGAGACAACACGGCGGCGGATTCGCGCGCAGCCGCGTCGGAAAGCGGCGGCATGAGGCCGGGCAGACGCGCCGCCAGCATGGATTTGCCACTCCCCGGCGGGCCGTACATCAACAGCGAATGCTCACCCGCCGCCGCGATTTCCAGCACCCGCCGCGCCTGCGCCTGACCCTTCAAGTCGGCGAGGTCAGGAAAAACGACCGGTTGCGCCGCCGCCTGCGCCTGTCCGGGCGGAAGTTCCCCCCGACCGGCAAGCCAGGCGGCAATTTCCAGCAGCGAATCCGCGCCCAGCACCTCACCCACCCCCGCCAACGCCGCTTCGTCGGCACTCGCGCGCGGCAGAACAAACCCGACGCCACCGGCGGACAGGGCCATGGCAAACGCGCCACGGATGGGCTGCAAGTCCCCGGAAAGCGAAAGTTCGCCAGCGAATTCGTAAGTGCGCAAGCGGTCTTGCAGGGCAGAAGCGGGAAGTTGACCGGAAACGGCGAGGATGCCGAGCGCAATGGGCAAATCATAACGCCCGGATTCTTTCGGCAGGTCGGCAGGCGCCAGATTGACGGTGATATGGCCGAGCGGAAATTCAAAACCCGAATTGATGATGGCGGCGCGCACCCGGTCGCGCGCCTCTTTGACCTCGGTTTCAGGCAGACCCACCAGCGTGAACACGGGCGCTCCCGGCGCCAGATGCGTTTCGACCCGCACCTGGGGGGCGTACAGACCATCGACGCCACGACACCAAAGGCTGGCGAGTGGCATGAGGCGGCGCTCTGCGGCTATGCCGTATGTTTATCCTGCAAGGCCTGTTCGAGCGCCGCCAGACGGGTTTCCAGCAGACGCACTTTTTCACGCGTGCGATTCAGGACTTCGGTCTGGGCGTCGAATTCCTCACGCGTGACGAGATCCATGTGCGCGAAGAAGCCAGAACGCATGGCGCGCATGTTTTTTTCCACGTCCGCGATCGGACTATTAGCCATCAATGCATTGATTTTATTGGAAAATTCTTCGAAATTCCTAGGTGTGAACATGGGGTTTTCTCCGATAGAGGGTGGCAAGTTTACCACGTCATGGATTGGGTGCTGCAAGTATCATACCGACGGAACAGGGCAATCGTGCGAATCTTGTACAACGGCACAACTACGCAAGCGGTGTAAACCTATATGGGGGCATTCCCTGGTTTGTAAACGCCAGCGGGCTGCAAATTCCGCATCTGTCGGGCAGCTTTTTGCGCGCTCTGGTCTTTGGTTCATCGACCATTGCGCCGCTGGCGTGCCTGTTCAAGCTGATTACAGAGGACTTCCGCGCCGTTGAGCAGGCGCGGCGTGTGGCGTTGAATGAGATCGGGATTGATGTGAAAAAGGTTGTCATGGCGCACGGCCAGCAAGCGGGGCCAGCGTTTCCAGTCGTCCAGCCATTCCGGGCGGGCGTCTGCCATACCGGTCGCCACAATGACTTCCGGGTCGGCAGCCAGTACGGATTCCAGGCTCACCGTGGGCGCGAGACTGTCCAGATTGTCGTAGACATTGACGCCGCCGCAGAGACGAATGACCTGGCTGATAATCTGCGGCTTGCCCACGGTCATCAGGGGCGCTTGCCAGATCTGGTAAAACACCCTGACCGGCGGACGGTGACGGTAACGCGCTTCCAGCGCCGCGCGCCGGTCGCGGAAATCGGCGGCAGCCCGCGCGGCGACGGCCTCGCTGCCCGCCAGCTTGCCGAAGCCTTCCAGCAGACGCGCCACATCGCCCAGCTTGACCGGTTCCGTCACGAAAACGCGCATGCCCAGCGCACGCAGCTTCGCCAGTTGCGTCGGGTCGTTGCCGTTTTTCCAGGCCACCAGCAAATCGGGCTGCAATTTCACAATGGCTTCCAGATTCAGGCGCGGATAACTGCCGACACGCGGCAGGGCGCGCGCCGCTTCCGGGTAATCGCTGAACGACACCACGCCGACCAGACGTTCGCCCGCCCCCGCCGCATACAGGATTTCGGTAAGATGCGGCGCAAGGCTGATGATGCGTCGGGCGGGCGCGGCGAGGACGATTGTATTGCCTTCGTCATCCGTCAGCGTCAGCGCGTCCGTGACTGCGCCCGCCATGCCGGACAACAACGCCGCGCACAACAGGGACAACGCGCGCCACACCGGCCTGCGAGATAAAAATTTCATGGGATAATCCGACGCTCACACGCCGCCCGTTTGCCAGATGCGGCATTCTACGGCATCGGCGCACACCGGGCTGATGCACAAAAACATGCGCGACAACCTTCCCTTTCCGCTTCCGCCTCCCGCCTTTACCAGCGCCAGCCGCCGTGTCGCCATCGGCAATCTGTTCGACTGGCTGGCTCAGGGCTGGGCGGTATTCAGCGCCGCGCCGCTGGCGTGGATGGGCATGGGCAGCCTGTATTTTTTCGGCCTGCTGCTCGTGCCCTTCATGCAGTACTGGTCTTTGCTGCCTGGCCTGCTGTTCGCGCCGTTGACGGTGAATCTGTTGCTCGCCTGCGACCGCCTTGCCCGCGATACTCGCGATGAAGCGGCAGCGGAGCGCCCGACTTTTTTTCCCCTGCGGCTCGACCGGCGCGTCTGCCTTCTGGGACTGCAAGGCGCGTTCGCGCTGGGCGCGGTGGGTGCGCTCCTGTGGCTCTGTTTCGCCTTTCTGCTCGCAGGCTTTGAGCAGCAATCCCTGAATGGCGTCGGGACTTTCGCGTTTGGCGCGCTGGTCTTGTTCACCCTGCTCCTGCTGCCCGCCTTTTTGCTGGCACAGGCATTTTGCATTATCCTGATCTTCGCGCTTTTGCTCGTCGCCGTGCATGCCATGCCCTTCCTGCCCGCGCTCGCCGCCAGCACGGCGGCGTACCTGAAGAACTGGCGCGTCTTCGCCCTGTTCGCGCCACAACTGGCCGTTTTGCTGTTTTTCGCCTGCCTGCCCGCAGGGTTGGGGTTGATCGTGTTGATTCCTGTGCTTTGCGCCACGCTGTACGCCGCCTACCGGGATATTTTTGTCGGCGTTTAACCAGAGGAAATTGCCCCCTATGCCCGTTCCCCTCCTACCCGCTCCCCGCAGTTGGCGCTGGATCTGTGCCGCCTACGCGATTTTCCGCCAGAAGCCCGTATTGATCTGTTCGGCGCTGGTGTTTTATTTCTCATTGTCATCCCTGCTGTCCACCCTGCCCCATATCGGCACGATACTCTCCATGTTGGTCGGGCCTTGCCTCACCGTCAGCCTGATGAATCTCATCCTGCGCCCTCGCCCCACGCTGACGGACATTTTCCAGCCCTTCCGCGCACATCTGAAACCGCTGCTCGGACTCGCGCTCGCCTTGATGACCGGCCTGCTGCTCACGCTCAGTCTTCTGGCGCTGGTCGACAGTGAATTTGTGCGCGCCCTGAGTCAGCCCGATGCGCTGGAAGCCCTGTTCAAACCGGAAAACCGGGCGTCCACGCTGGCGTTGTTCGCACTGCTCACGCCGGTGTTCATGGCATACTGGTTCGCGCCCCTGCTGGTCGCCTGGCGTCAGTTTTCCATCGCCAAGGCCATGTTTTTCAGCTTTATGGCCATCTTGCGTAACTGGCGCGCCATCCTGGGTTGCATCCTGCTGTTCAGCCTGCTGTTTTTTTCCGCCCTCGTGCTGACGGCGCTGGCGTCCACCCTCAGTCTGGCGCTGGCGCGCATCCTGCTTGCGCTCATTCTGCTGGTGACCGCCGCGCTCAATTTCTGTCTCACCGGCATCATCTATCTGGATTTTTTTCCGCCGCCCGCGCCCAAACATATTTCGGAACTCGCCTGAAACCGGAAAAAACGGGGCGAATATTTGCCGTTGCCTGCCGTTCTCGACTATATTTCCGTCATTCACTTTTCGCCCCGACTCAGAATGGAATTACGCAAATTGCAGAAAATCGCCGTCTCCGCCCTGAAAGACATCAAGGCGAAAGACATCGAAGTCCTCAACACCTCCCGTTTAAGCCCTCTGTTCGAACGCGTTGTGGTCGCCAGCGGCGATTCCAACCGTCAGGTGCGCGCGCTTGCCCGCCATGTCGCCGACAAGGTGCGTGAGGCGGGCGGCGAGGTGCTTTCCGTGGAAGGTGAGGAAAACGGCGAATGGGTGCTGGTCGATCTGGGCGACATCGTGGTGCACGTCATGCAACCCGCCATCCGCGCCTATTACAATCTGGAAGACCTCTGGTCGGTGCTGGCGCACGGCAAGACGCCAGCGATGCACAATCCGAACGCGACGCCCTCTGCCAGCGAGCAATGAAACTCGCCATCGTCGCGGTCGGCCACAAGCAACCCGCATGGGTGCAGGCCGGTTGCGATGAATATCTGAAACGCCTGCCCCGCGAACTCACCGCCCGCGTCGTTGAAATCAAACCCGAACCCGGCGGCAGCAAGACCCGCACGCAAGTTCAGGCGGCGGAAAAAACCCGCATCCGGCAAGCCCTGGGTACGACGCGGCAACGCATCGTCGCGCTGGACGAAAAGGGGCGCGACCTCACCACCCGGCAATTCGCCGATGCCTTGCAGGTGTGGATGCAGGCGGGCGACGACACGGCGTTCCTGATCGGCGGCGCGGGCGGCCTCGACGCCGAATTGAAAACAGAAGCCAACGACCTGCTGCGCCTCTCCAGCCTGACCCTGCCGCACGGCCTCGCCCGGCTCCTGCTCTGCGAACAACTCTACCGCGCCATCAGCCTCCTCAAAAATCACCCTTACCATCGGGAATAAGGTTGCCATGAACCCGCAACGCATTTATCTCGCCTCGCGCAGCCCCCGCCGACGCGAATTGCTTGCCCAGATCGGCGTAGCGTTCGACTCTCTTTGCTTTCGCGCCGACGAACGCGTCGATCCGGAAATCGACGAAACGCCCCACCCCGGTGAATCTGCCGACGCCTATGTGCTGCGCCTTGCCCAGGCCAAGGCCGAACACGGCGCGCACCTGATCGCCCACCGTAAACTCGTTCACCGCATCATCCTCGCCGCCGACACGACGCTGGAAGTCGACGGCGACATCATCGGCAAACCCGTCGACAGCGCCGACGCCACGCACATCCTGCGCCGTCTTTCCGGGCGCAGCCACCGCGTGCTGACCGGCGTTGCGACTTATTTTCAGGAAAACATCAAAACCGCCCTCAGTATTTCCGAAGTGCGCTTTCGTCCTCTGGAAGACGCCGAAATCCGCCACTATGTTTTGAGCGGCGAACCCATGGACAAGGCCGGAGCCTACGGCATTCAGGGCGGCGCGGGACTTTTCATCGAACACATCAGCGGCAGCTACACCGGCATCATGGGACTGCCCCTTTGCGAAACCGGCCTGCTTTTGAAGGCGCAGGGTTATCGGTTTGAATGAAGGGGCAGCAAGCGTTTCAGGAAATCCTGTTATATATTCCCATTCCACAAACACTGGCTATTTCATGTTGTAACGGCACAAGCATCTGAACGATCAAAGATCGTAAAAGTATTCGTCCTCCGCCATACCAATCACGGAATAGTGGTGCGGCAGGTACCAGCCAATTGATTGAACACAATGCTCATACTCCTCCTGATTATTGAAGGAATTTGGCGTAAACGGAAAAACCAGCGAAAGTCCGCCCTTTTCACCTGTCTTTTCATCGGAAGCACGCGACATCAGCAGGACTTTCGCCGGAATGCCTGCCCGTTCAAAAAAATGGCGCAGAACCTGCCGGGTTTCCAGGGGCAACAGTTGAAGGGACGGTTCTCCTGTTTGTATCCGGTTTTCTTCTTTCAGCGTCAATACTTCCGGTATTCCCGCGTCGAAACGGGCATCGCGGGCATCAAAAGCCCCATAGACATGGTAATTGACCAGATCACCGTGTGAAAACACCCAGTCCGGTCGCTCCTTGTCCGGGTTGATGACAATACCCAAACCTTTCTGCAATATAAATTGCGGAATCATATGTTCGATGACATAGCAGGTGAAAGGTTTGTTAGACTCAGGCAGGGTCAGACGAACATAGGGAAAGCTATCCGGCCCCTCGATAACCTGAGGGGCTTCACAACAAAAACTGGCTTGCCCGGCGTTGGCGAACAAAGTGGCAACCCATGTCTCATCCCGTTGTTCATGGGGTATGGCAAAGAGTTTGGTGAGAATCCTGGTTTTTTCCAGATCACCGAGGTATTTGCCGTCGGATGGCGTATCTGACGAAGTGTCTGGGGTCTTGGGGGGCGGCGTGCGTTCAGGGGGCGTGGGGCGACGCAAAAAATCAAAAAGTCCCATGAGGTTTCCTTTGATAAAAAAGTAGAGAATCCTGGAAGAACGCGCTTCAATTCTCTGCGTTCGGTTCTATTTTTTGCCGCAACCGAATGTGCAATTCCCGCAACTGCTTTTCATCCACGCCGGAAGGCGCGTCGGTGAGCAAGCATTGGGCGCGTTGGGTCTTGGGGAAGGCGATCACGTCGCGGATGGATTCCGCGCCGGTCATCATGGTGACGATGCGGTCGAGGCCGAAGGCCAGGCCGCCGTGCGGGGGCGCGCCGTATTTCAAGGCATCGAGCAGAAAGCCGAATTTGGCCTGCTGTTCTTCGGGGCCGATGTTGAGCGCCTGAAAAACCTGCTCCTGCACTTCCGGGCGGTGTATCCGCACCGAGCCGCCGCCGATTTCCCAGCCGTTCAGGGCGAGGTCGTAGGCTTTGGCGAGGCATTGTCCGGGGTCGGTTTGCAGCAGGGCGACATGTTCATCCCTGGGACTGGTGAAGGGATGGTGGCAAGCGACCCAGCGTTTGTCTTCCCCATCGTATTCGAACATGGGGAAATCGACGACCCACAGGGGTTCCCATGCCTTGCCGTTTACGAAGCCCTTTTCGTGTCCCAGTTTGACCCGCAACGCGCCCAGAGCGTCGTTCACCACCCTGGTCGTGTCCGCGCCGAAGAAAATGAGGTCGCCGGACGCAGCGCCCGTGCGTTCC
Organism: Zoogloeaceae bacterium; assembly: GCA_031273565.1. GTDB lineage: Bacteria > Pseudomonadota > Gammaproteobacteria > Burkholderiales > Rhodocyclaceae > Azovibrio. Next base: position 17,707 of record JAISRR010000085.1, read on the forward strand.
AGAATGGTCTTCAGCGCCGTTTCGTGTAGATTCTTGACGATGGGGGATTGCAGGCCGGTTTCGTTGGGCTGGCTGGCGTCATTCACCTTGATGTAGGCCAGACCCCTGGCGCCGTAGATGCCGACAAATTTGCCGTATTCGTCGATTTCGCCCCGGGTGAGGCTGGCGCCGCCGGGGATGCGCAGGGCGGCGACGCGACCGCCGGAGGCAGCGGGGCCGGAAAAAACCTTGAAGGCGACATCTGTAACCGCGTCGGTGATGTCGACGAGTTCCAGGGTAACGCGCAGGTCGGGTTTGTCGGAGCCGAAACGCGACATGGCTTCAGCGTAGCTCATGCGCGGGAAGGGATCGGGCAGGTCAACGTCGATGGCGTCCTTGAAAACGTAGCGAATCAGCTTTTCGATCAGGCCGGTGATTTCCGCCTCGTTCATGAAAGAAGTCTCGATATCCACCTGGGTGAATTCGGGTTGGCGGTCAGCGCGCAGGTCTTCGTCGCGGAAGCATTTGACAATCTGGTAATAGCGGTCAAATCCCGCCACCATCAACAATTGCTTGAACAACTGCGGCGATTGCGGCAGGGCAAAAAACTGTCCGGCGTGGACGCGCGAGGGCACCAGATAATCGCGCGCGCCTTCCGGGGTGCTCCTGGTGAGCATGGGCGTTTCCACGTCGATAAAACCGTGGTCATCGAGAAAACGACGGAAAGCGCGCGCGGTCTTGTAGCGCAGTTGCAGGTTTTTCTGCATTTCCGGGCGTCTGAGGTCGATAACCCGATGGGTGAGACGCACGGTTTCCGTCAGGTTTTCGTCGTCAAGTTGAAAGGGCGGCGTGACGGAAGGATTCAAGACTTCGATGTTCTGGCAGAGCACTTCAATGTCGCCGGAAGCGAGGTTGGGATTGCGGGTTCCTTCCGGGCGCATCCGCACCTTGCCGGTAATGTTGAGGCAGAACTCGTTGCGCACGGATTCGGCGAGGGCGAACATTTCCGGGCGATCCGGGTCGCAGACGATTTGCGCCAGACCTTCGCGGTCGCGCAGGTCGATGAAAATGACGCCGCCGTGATCGCGGCGGCGATGCGCCCAACCGGCGAGGGTAACAATCTGGTCGCAGAGAGAGGCGTTCAATTCGCCGCAATAATGAGTTCGCATCAGGAATTTCCAGGAGTTTGTGAAGAAGAAGGGGGCGCCGGTTTGCCACGAGGCCGGGCGGACTTCGGAACGGGCGGCACGACGCCCATGGAAACGATATATTTCAGGGCTTCGTCGACGCTCATCTTGAGTTCCACCACATCCGCCGTCGGCATCATCAGAAAAAAGCCGGAAGTGGGATTGGGCGTGGTCGGTACATAGACGCTGACATAATCGCCCTGCAGGTGGTTCGCTACGTCGCCACCGGGATGTCCGGTGAGAAAGGCGATGGTCCAGCTGCCTTTACGTGGGTATTCAACCAGCAGCGCCTTGCGAAAGGCGTTGCCGTTGGGCGAGAGGATGGTATCCGAAACCTGCTTGACCGCGTTGTAGAGGGCGTTTACTACCGGGATGCGGGCGAGGAGTTGTTCCCAGGAACGCCATAGCCTCTGACCGATCAGGTTGGTCGCCAGGACGCCGGAAACGAAAATGGTCGCCAGAGTGAGTATCGCGCCTACGCCGGGAATGTTGAAGCCCAACAGGTGAATGGGATGCATCGCTTGCGGCAGCAGCAGCAGGGATTGATCCATGACGCTGATAATCATGGACAGCACCCATACCGTGATGACCAGAGGTATCCAGATCAACAGGCCGGTGATGAAGTAACGTTTGAAGGTGGCGGGTTTGAGGGAAAACACGGTGGCAGCGGAACTCAACCCGCAGTGGCGGCGGCACAGGCGCAGGCGCCATCCCCCCCCTGACAGGGCGGTGGACTGGAGGGTTTGGCGGGTGCCTGCTTGAAGTCGGTCGCGTACCAGCCGTTGCCTTTCAACTGGAATCCAGCGGCGGAAAGCAGTTTTTTGTAGCTTTCCGAGCCGCATTGCGGGCAGGCGTGCAGAATGGGGTCGCTCAATTTTTGCAAATGTTCTTTCTGAAAGCCGCAAGCGGCACAACGATATTCATAAATGGGCATGATGAACCTCCAATGGGGCGAATATTATAACCGAGCGTCGGGCACTGTTTAAACACCATGTTGCAACGCAATATCAGGTTCAGGAAACAGGAAAGTCAGCCGATTGCTGATAAATAGAGATGGTTGAGATCGTTGCCCCAGAAGAGCGCGATGACCCCGGCGAGGGCGAGATAGGGGCCAAAGGGGATGGGCACATCGCGACCATGCCGGGCAAAGACGATCAATCCGATGCCGACGAGCGCGCCGACCAGCGAGGAAATCAGCACGATGGCAGGCAGCATGGGCCAGCCCAGCCAGGCGCCCAGGGCGGCGAGCAATTTGAAATCGCCATAGCCCATGCCTTCCTTGCCCGTTGCGAGCTTGAACGCCCAATACACCGACCAGAGCGCGAGATAACCTGCGACTGCGCCGATGACCGCCTGTGACAGGGGAGCAAATTGACCGGAAAGATTGAACAACAGGCCCAGCCAGATGAGCGGCAGGGTGATGCTGTCGGGTAGAAGATGGGTATCCAGGTCAATCATCGCCAGCGCCAGCAAAGCCCACAGGAACAGGACTGCTCCCGCAGCCTGCCAGCCGGGGCCAAAATGCCAGGCCGCCGCCGCGCCAAGTACTGCCGCTGCCAACTCAATCAGGGGATAGCGCGGCGAAATGGGGGCGCGGCAGGATTTGCACTTGCCGCGCAGGAACAGGTAGCTGATGACAGGAATGTTTTCCAGCGCCGTGATGAGATGCCCGCAATGCGGGCAACGGGAACGGGGCGTGGCGAGGTTGAAGGGTTCCTCTTCCGACAGGGTTTCGCCTTGTAGTTCGGCGCATTGTACTCGCCACTCGCGTTGCAGCATCCTGGGCAGACGGTGAATGACGACATTCAGAAAACTGCCGACCAGCAATCCCATCAGGCCCAGGGTTATCGGGAAAAATTCCGCCCTGACCAATACATGCATCAAACAATAGAGCCCAGTTTGAAGATGGGCAGATACATGGCAATCACCATGCCACCGATCAGGACACCCAGAACGACCATGATGAGGGGTTCCATCAGGCTGGATAGTGCGTCAACGGCATCGTCGACTTCTGCTTCATAGAAATCGGCGATCTTGCCGAGCATTTCGTCCAGCGCGCCGGATTCCTCACCGATGGCGATCATCTGGGTGACCATATTGGGAAAGAGGTTGGTGCTTTGCACCGACGTCGTCAGGCTCATCCCCGCACTGACATCGTTGCGGATACGGTGTGTCGCGGCTTTGTAAATATAATTGCCGGATGCGCCGCCAACAGAGTCAAGCGAGTCCACCAGAGGCACGCCCGCAGCGAACATGGTCGACAGGGTACGGTTCCAGCGCGCGATGATAGACTTGCGAATCAGGTCGCCAAACAGGGGGGCGCGCAACAGGAAACGATCCATGACGATCTGCATTTTTTCCGAACGCTTCCAGGTGTGGAAAAAGAACCAGAGCGCGACGATGGGAACCGGGATGATGATGTACCAAAATTGCACAAAAAACTTGGAGATGTTGATCACGATCTGCGTGGGCAGGGGAAGTTCCGCGCCAAAAGTCGCGAAGATATCCGTGAATGCCGGGATCACGAAAAGCATGATGATGACCGTGACAATGATGGCCACAGCGATCACGGCAACGGGATAGAACATGGCGGATTTGATCTTGCTCTTGATGGACAGCATCTTTTCTTTGTAAGACGCCAGTCGTTCCAGCAGTGCGTCAAGAATGCCGCCCTGCTCGCCCGCCGCGACCAGATTACAGTAGAGGGTATCGAAGTAAAGCGGATACTTCCTGAACGCCACGGAGAGCGAATTCCCGGTTTCGATCTCGGACTTGATGTCCAGCAACAATTTACCGACCGAAGGGTTGGCGTGACCGCGCCCGACGATATCGAAAGACTGTAACAGGGGCACGCCGGCGCGCATCATGGTAGACAGTTGTCGGGTAAACATCGCGATGTCTTTTTCGGTGATTTTTTTGCCCGACTGGAAGCGCTGTTTTTTGATTTTGGAAACCGAAATGCCCTGACGGCGCAGAATGGTTTGCACCACGGTTTCAGTCGTGGCGTGCGTTTCGCCGTTGACTCGCTTGCCTTCCCGGTTTTTACCTTCCCATACGAAGGTGTATTCCTTGACCCTGTGGGCAGCCTTGGACTGTGTAGCCATGTTCGCTTTCCTTTTAAAGGTTGGTCGTGCTCAAAACTTCATCAAGCGAAGTAAGACCCTGCTTGACTTTCAAAAGTCCCGATTCGCGCAAATTCCTGATCCCTTCTTTCGCGGCCTGGGCGGCGATATCCAGAGAAGAGCCGTTGTTCATGATGATGAGCTGTATTTCCTCGGACACGGGCATGACCTGATAAATGCCAACCCGGCCTTTGTAACCTTTGCCTTTGCAACGGTCACAACCTTTGGGGCCATACAGCGTCCAGGAACCGTCCAGATCGGCTTCCTTAAAGCCTGCTTCCAGCAAGGCCTGACGCGGCACTTCCATGGGTTGCTTACACGTGCACAAACGGCGCGCCAGACGTTGTGCCGTCACCATCAACACGCTGGAGGCAATGTTGAACGTGGGGATGCCCATGTTCATCAGGCGGTTCAGGGTTTGCGGCGCATCATTGGTGTGCAGGGTGGAGAGCACCAGATGCCCGGTTTGCGCCGCCTTGACGGCGATTTCCGCTGTTTCCAGGTCGCGGATTTCGCCCACCATGATAATGTCCGGGTCTTGCCGGAGGAAGGAGCGCAACGCGGCGGCGAAGGTGAGGCCGGATTTATCGTCGACATTGACCTGGTTAATCCCGGCGAGATTGATTTCCGCCGGGTCTTCGGCGGTGGAAATGTTGACCCCGGGTGCGTTCAGGATGTTGAGACAGGTATAGAGTGACACCGTCTTGCCGGAACCGGTAGGTCCGGTTACCAGAACCATGCCGTAGGGACGCTGGATGGCGTCCAGCAGCAGGGCTTTCTGGTCGGGATCGTAACCCAGCGCCTCGATGCCCAGCGTGGCGGAGGTCGGGTCGAGAATCCGCATGACGATTTTTTCACCATGCAGGGTAGGCAGGGTACTGACGCGAAAGTCGATGGCGCGGGATTTCGACAGCACCAGCTTCATGCGGCCATCCTGCGGCACGCGCTTTTCCGCGATATTGAGCCGGGACAATACCTTGATGCGCGAAGCGAGCTTGTCCTTGATGGCCAGCGGCGGGGACACGGCTTCTTTCAGGGCGCCGTCTACGCGGAAACGGATGCGGTAGAACTTTTCGTAAGGCTCGAAGTGAATGTCGGATGCCCCGTCGTTGATGGCGTCGATTAGCACTTTTTGCAGGAATTTGACGACAGGCGCGTCATCCACATCCGCATTTGCTACGCTCTCCACGCCGATGTCCGACCCCTCGAAATCGAGGTCGATGTCGTCGTCGGTCAGCTTTTTCAGCGTCTCGTTGGCGTCTTCCGAGAATTTGGCGATCAGGGGCAGGAGCTTGTTGACCTCCACGACGACGCACTCAAGCGCCAGACTGCTCTGGAAACGAATTTCTTCCAAGGCTCGCCGGTTGGAGGGATCGGCCGTAGCGACGATCAGATGGTTGCCGCGTTTGAAAAGCGGGATGATGCGATGCTGGAGGATGAGCTTGGGATTGACCACATTGGTCGGGAAATAAGCGTCATCAAAGGCGGCCAGGTCGAGGAGCGGCACCTTGAAGGTTTCGGCGGCGAATTTCGCCAGCGCCGGAGCCTGCATTCTGCTGCTGCTGACCAATTCTTCGGGAAAAGAAGTTCCGCTGGCAATCGACTGCCCCAGTAAACGTTCCGCTTCGCTGTTTTCCAGCAGGTTCGCCCGTACCAGCGCCAGCGCCAGGCCGCCCAGACTTGATGTTGCAACAGATTCAGCCATAGTTTTAAACCATAAACATCATAAATGGTGGTTGATAATGCAACGACATCACGGCTTTGTAAAGGGCAACCCGCGTTTGAGGCCAGAAATAGGACGTTTTTCCTGTTGTCGGCGCGTTGTTCGCTACAGTGTTCAGCTCCGTTTTTCCGTTACCCGTCCTGCGGGCGCGGCCTGAAAATCCGCGCCGTCCTGACGCTCTTGTCCTGAGTCTGGACGACTTCTACGGCAATACCGTGCAGTTTCAGGCATACCCTGGCTTCAGGGATGTCCTCCAACTGCTCCAGAATCAGACCATTCAGGGTTTTCGGGCCATCGAGCGGAAAGTTGAGCTTCAGCTTGCGATTCAGATCGCGCAGCGATTGCCCGCCTTCGACGATCACGCAGTCCTCCGCGTTCCAGGCGAGTGTCTTGGGCGCGCCGGGGAGCGCGGTGGTGAACTCGCCGACAATTTCCTCAATAATGTCTTCCAGAGTGATGATGCCCAGAATTTCTCCGTATTCATCGACCACGAAGCCGAAGCGTTGCCGGTTTTCCTGAAAAAATCCCAGTTGCGCGATCAGCGAAGTTCCGACGGGGATGTAATACGGCGGCTGTAACAGCGCGCGCAACGTGTCCTCGTCAAAATCATCGTCGCCCAGATGTGGCAACGCCTGCCGCATGGAGAGCACGCCCAGCAACTGGTCGAGCGCTTCACGGCAGACGGGCAGACGGGAATGCCCGCTGGCGGCGAGGCGTTTCCTGACATCTTCCCAGGGGGCGTCGACATCCAGCATCTCGATAGCGCCGCGCGGCGTCATCACGTCTTCCACGGCAATCTTGCCCAGGTCGAAAAGATTCACCAGAATGCTGGCGTGCGTGGCGGGAATCAGTTCCCGGCTCTCCATTACCAGCGTACGCAACTCTTCCGGCGTAAGTTTGGGCGAACCCGCCGCCGGGCGCAGGGAAAGCCCCATGAGCTTCAAGAGGCCGCTGACGAAAAGATTGATGAACCAGATGGCCGGATAAAAGACGCGAATCAGCGGCGTGAACATGAAACTCAATGCCTGACTCAGCCGGTCGGCGTAAGTCGCGCCGATAATCTTGGGCGTAATTTCGGCAAACACCAGGATGGCGAACGTCAGCAGCAGGGTGGCCGCGCCCAGCACCCATTCATCGTTGCCGAACAGTCGGATGCTGATGATGCTGACCAGCGCGGCGGCGCAGGTATTGACCAGATTGTTGCCGAGCAGAATGACGCCCAGCAGGCGGTCCGTGCGTGCGAGCAGGGCAAGCGTCAGTTTTGCGCCCAGATGGCCTTCGCTCGCGCGGTGACGCAGGCGATAGCGGTTGGCCGCCATCATGGCCGTTTCGCTCATGGAAAAAAACGCCGACAGCGCCAGAAGCGCGATCAGGATGCCGATGAGCAGGGAAAGAGGGATCTGGTCCAAAGGGGGGCAGGAATGATTAAGGACGGTTGAGCAACACTTCCAGCACGAAGCGACTGCCGACATAGGCCAGCAGTAACGCCGCGAAGCCCGCCAGCGTCCAGTTCAGCGCCCGTCGCCCGCGCCAGCCGTAAATGCGGCGACCGAGCAGGAGAATGGCGAAAATGAACCAGGCGATGATGCCAAAAATCGTTTTGTGATCGAAAGTGAGCGCCTTGCCGAACATGGATTCCGAATAAAACAACCCGCTCCCTACGGCCAATGTCAGGAGCAGGAAGGCGATGGTGAGAATGCGGAACAGCAACGCTTCCATCGCCAGAAGCGGCGGCATGCTCGCCAGACGGCGGGAACGCTCCGGGTGATGCAGGCGTTTTTCGACCAGACGCATGAACAAGGCGTGCGCCGCCGCCAGGGCGAACAGGCCGTAAGACAGCATGGCCGCGAGAAAATGCAGGCGAAAAATCAGGGTGTTGCTATAGGCGATGGCGTGGCTGTGCGTAAAAACCAGCGGCAGGAATGCCGCCAGCGCCGCCGTGTTCAATACGATGGGCTGCACGCCGTCCATGCGCGCCTGAAAACTTTCCAGCCAGTAAATCAGCGCCGCGAGCCAGACCATGAGGCAAAAGGCCAGACTGAAGGAAAACTGCATTACGCCGGCGCCGAACAACGCCATCTGCAACCCCGTAGCGTGCAGGAACAGGGCGAGGCCGGTGAGGATTTTTTCCACCCTGGCGACGGCGGGTACGACGGCGCCCGCGTATTTTTCCGACCAGCGCGTGCGCCAGAAATGGAAGCCGAGCAGCAGGTAGATGACGCCCGCCAGACCGAGAAGGGTAAGCTGATTTACAATAGACATCCCGAAATTCTACTCGAAGCCGCCATGCTTGATAATCTGACGCAACGTCTTGCCAAAGTAATGAAAACCCTGCGCGGGGAAGCGCGCCTGACAGAAGCCAATATCGGCGAGGCTTTGCGCGAGGTTCGCATGGCGCTTCTGGAGGCTGACGTAGCCCTGCCGGTGGTCAGGGATTTTATCGCCGCCGTGAAAGAAAAGGCGCTGGGCGAAGCCGTCATCGGCTCGCTGACGCCGGGTCAGGCGCTGATCGGCGTGGTGCATCGGGAGATGAGCGCATTGATGGGCGGCGCGCACGAAGGACTGAATTTTGCGACCCAGCCCCCTGCCGTGATCCTGATGGCGGGGTTGCAGGGCGCGGGCAAGACCACCACCGTCGGCAAGTTGGGCAAGCTTCTGAAAGAAACGCAAAAAAAGAAAGTGCTGGTCGTCTCCTGCGACATTTATCGTCCCGCCGCCATCGCCCAGTTGCAGACCGTGGCCGGACAGGCAGGGGTCGAATTTTTCCCGTCAAAGCCGGACGAAAAGCCGGAAGCCATCGCGCTTGCCGCCGTGGATTGGGCAAAGCGTCATTATTGCGACGTGGTGCTGGTCGACACGGCGGGGCGGCTTGCCATTGACGAACTCATGATGGCTGAAATCAAGGCGCTGCACGCGGCATTGAACCCCATTGAAACCCTGTTCGTGGTCGATGCCATGCTGGGTCAGGACGCGGTGAATACCGCTCGCGCCTTCAACGAGGCGCTGCCCCTGACCGGCATCGTGCTCACCAAGCTGGATGGCGACGCGCGCGGCGGCGCGGCGCTTTCCGTGCGGCACGTTACCGGCAAGCCAATCAAGTTTTCCGGCGTCGGTGAAAAACTCTCCGGCCTTGAAGCCTTCCACCCCGAACGCATGGCCTCGCGCATTCTCGGCATGGGCGATGTGCTCTCGCTGATTGAAGAGGCGCAAAAAGGCATCGACGAAGAAAAGGCGCTCGCTTTCGCCAAAAAGCTGAAAAGCGGCAAGGGCTTCAATCTCAACGACTTCAAGGAACAGATCAGCCAGATGCGCAAAATGGGCGGCATGACGGCGCTGATGGACAAACTCCCCAGCCGGATTGCAGAAGCCGCCGGACAATTGCCCGTGGGCACGGAAGATAAAATGACCCGCCAGGTGGAAGGCATCATCAATTCCATGACGCCGACGGAACGCGAAAAACCGGAACTCATCAAGGCCAGCCGCAAACGCCGCATCGCTGCCGGCTCAGGCGTGCAGGTGCAGGAAGTGAACCGGTTGTTAAAGCAATTCGAGCAGACGCAGAAGATGATGAAACAGTTTTCCAAAGGCGGCATCGGCAAGCTGCTGCGCGGCATGAAAGGGTTGATGCCGGGGTGACAGGGATCGGATGTCAGGGATCAGCGTAAGTTACCGGTGGCTTTGCCACCACCGATCAACGCCTTCCGGCGCTTTGCGCCACCTTCCTCAAAAAGAGAGGCAGGATTGCTGACAAGGCTGGATTTTCGTCCTTAACGTATCGCGATGCGCTTGTGGCAGGGCGGCATCTACGATAGCGCCGTCGTTGTTGCGATGCAAAGGTAGGGCGGTTTCTCCGAAACCGCCATTGTTAACATGCGGCGCGTTCGGAGAACACGCCCTACCTAATCCGCCCGCCCAAATCGGCGGGGACAGGGCGGTTCGTCAGCCGTCTGATGCGGTGTCTCGCGCCACATTTTTGTTACCTTGAGCCGCGTTGTTTTTCCATCTCTTGCAGGATTTGCCGCATTTGCTCCCGGGATTCCTCGTCGTCGTCGTCGTCCGCCTGTTCCGGATAATCACCCTGATGGGTTCTCATGCGGTTTGTATCGTCAGTGTAGGCGGAGATGCTCAGGCCGAACATCAGCACCAGTATCAACAACATGCCGCCAGCCATGAGATTGATGCCCATGCCATTGGGCGGCGGCGGCGGGCCGTAGTCGTTTTCGCCATCGTCGCCCGCTTTCAGCAACAGGAACAGTTGAAAGAAAAAACTCACAAAGGGCACGAACATCAGCAGCATCCAGAAGCCGGACAGGTTGATGTCGTGCAGGCGCCGGAGGGTCAGCGTGAAATAGAACGCGAACAAAATAATCCCGACAACGATGGCGCCAAGCGTGGCCAGCGGCGGAAATTTCGTTGAGAGGAAGGTGCCGACCACGACCGCGAGAACCAGCAGCGGCACGATTGTCACCGGCCACGCCAGATAACGCAGACGGCCCAGTCGTCCGTTCAGACTGATGAAATCGAGTTCGCAGTAGCCGCTAAAGCCCTGTAGTTCCGCAAATTCCTGCGTGGGAGACTTGTAGACGGGGCGTTGCGCCTGCTCCCGGACAGGTGGTGCACCGCCGAATGGGTCGGTCGAAGTCGCTGTGGCGACGGGAGTCGCGTTTGCGCTTGCTACCGGGGCAGCATCCGGTTTGGCGGGTTCCGGTTTTTCCACAAGCTCAAGCGTAACGGGCGCGGCGGCAGGCTTGACCGCCTGATCGCGTTCCTTGTGCACAATCGCGCCCGCTTCGCGCAAGATCCGAACGTAACGGTCAGCTTCCTGCTCGGGCAGATTACGCTTTAATACGGCGTGCTCCCCGCTGAACAGGGGTTCAATGCGGGCGAGATCGCATTTGAACAAACGCGCCATATTGGCTTTGACGGTTTCTTCCGGCGTCTCCATCATGACCAGACCGTTAAACACGATTTTGTAGCGCACTTCGTCCATGGTGCATTTCTCCTCAATGCGGAGCCATAAAATGGGGCACATCATGGTGGAGCAAAACACAGCGTGTCAAAACATTTTGTGTCGAACGCAATGATTAAAACGGGTCAAACGCAATCGACATGAGCTGTGGGAGACTCTGTGCCTGGCGTCAGATGCGCAACGTGCCTGAGACTGCTGATAAACCGTCCTGTCTCCGCCGATTTGGTAGGGTGGGTTCAGGTAGGACGGGTTCAGGTAGGACGGGTTCAGGTAGGGCGCGCTCTCCGAGCGCGCCGCATGTCAACAACGGCGCTTTCGGAGAAAGCGCCCTACCTTCTGTCCTCAGTCTTCCGATAATCCTGAATCGCGTTGTTTTCTCATTTGTTCCAGTATTTGCTCAACCTGCTGACGAAACTCCGGGTCCTCCTCCATTCTTCGCCGGAGTTCCGGGTCATTTTTTATTTGCGCTTCTATCTGTTTATCCATCTGCTGCAGGACTTTGCCCTGATTCCCTTCCTTCGCCGCAGAGTACAGGCTGATGGCGCTTTGTAGCTGCGTGAAACCATCCTTTTTCCAGAAATCCACGCAGCCAATGACATCCAGGACAATGACGATGCTGGCAAGAATGATAACGCCCATGCTGTTGGGTGGCGGCGGCGAGCCATAGTCGTTGTCCCCCTTGCTGCCTGCTTTCAGATACAGAATCAGATTAAACAGGACGGTTCCAATGACAGCGGGTATGATGAGTTTGCCCGGAGCAAAGAACGCCCCCGCAACAAGCAGGGCGATCACTAGCATCCACCATGCGGACAGGTTGACATCGTGCAAACGGCGACAGGTGAGCGTGAAATAGAATGCGAGCACCATGATCCCGACAACCACGCTACCGATCGGCGCCAGAAGTGGAAACTTCCCTCCGAGGAGAACTCCGAACACGATTACGGGAATCATCAGCAATGCCAACCCCAGTGGCCAGCCCAGATAGCGCATGCGTCCAAGTCGTCCTTCCAGACTGATGAAATTGAGTTCACAGCAGACATTTTCTTGCCGTGCGGCGAATTTCTGCGAAGGGGACTTGATTGACGTGATATAGAACACGACCACTGCGATCCAGATAATTGAGCCGCCAACGACGCCGAGTGTCGCCAGAAACGGAAACTTTATCGAGAGAAGGATGCCGAACAGCGCGATGGGGATCAGTAGCAACGCCACCCCGAACGGCCAGGATAGATAACGGAGATAGCCCGGTAGCCCTTCCTGGGTGATGGAATCCTGTTCGTGTTGCCGTTCCGCGAGTTCCCGGGAGGATGACTTGTTTTTTGCCGATGGGGCGGTTCTGCTTTCTCCCCGGGCGGACGGATCGTACTCCTTGTGCACAATCGCTCCCGTTTCGCGCAAGACCTGCACATAGTGGTCGGCTTCCTGCTCGTCAAGATTGCGCCTCAACACGGTGGTCTGCCCGCCAAACAGCGCTTCAATGCGGGCCGGATCGCATTCGAACAGCCGCACCAGATTGGCCTTGACGGTCTCTTCGGTGGTATCTACCCGCACCATGCCGTGAAACAGAATGTTGTAGCGCGCTTCGTCCATGATGCACTCTTCCTCATCACCCGGTTATAAAACAGGCCAAACGCAATCGGGGCGACCTGCTTCAAGCGGATAGCCCCGATTTTTCTCCAGGGGAACAGTGCTTCCCCATGAAAATTTATTTCACCCGGTTGCGGTATTCGTCGGTGCGGGTGTCGATTTCGATCTTGTCGCCGATTTCCACAAAGGCGGGCACAGCGAGTTCAAAACCGGTCGTGATCCGGGCGGGTTTCATGACCTTGCCGGACGTATCGCCCTTGACGGCAGGTTCGGTGTAGGTTACTTCGCGCACCACGGAGGTCGGCAGTTCCACGGAAATCGCCTTGTCATTGTAAAACACCACTTCGCAGGGCATGCCGTCTTCCAGATACTTCAGGGCGTCGGTCATGTTTTCGGCTTCGATGTCATACTGGTTGTATTCGGCGTCCATGAACACATACATGGGGTCGGCGAAATAGGAATAACTCACTTCCTTCCTTTCCAGTTGCACGACCTCGAACTTGTCGTCGGCCTTGTAGACGGCTTCGGAGGCGGAACCGGTGAGCAGGTTCTTGAGTTTCATCTTGACCACGGCAGAATTGCGGCCAGACTTGTTGTATTCGGCCTTCTGCACCACCAGCGGGTCATTGCCCACCATGATGACGTTGCCGGAGCGGAGTTCCTGTGCGGTTTTCATAATCTTTCAGCGCATTCGTCAAAAACAAAACCTTGGATTATACCCGTGTTGCACAGAAGTTGACGAGCGCGGAAGCGAGGTCTTCCTGTCCGGTCAGTTTTTTCCGCCACGCCGCGTTGTGCCGCGCCAATCGGGGCAATGCCTGCCGCAGCAGCGGCCAGTCCTGCTTGAGGGAAGCATCCCCGCGATTCCAGGCCTGCCAGAAATGGACGAGGCAAGGGTCAGGACGATAGCGGTCGAGAAACGCGGCAAGCTTTTGCAAATGCGCGTCCGCATCCTGTGGATAAATCTGCCAGACAAACGGCTTGCCCGCCCACTGTGCGCGGATAAAAGAATCTTCGCCGCGCACGAAATTGAGGTCGCAGGCAAACAGCAATTCGTCGTAGTCATTCTGCGTTAAAAATGGAATGGGAATGATATGCACATTCCCTATCGTCCAGGGCGCGTCACCTTCCAGGCAGGCACGCACAACGACCAGCGGCTTGCCCGGCGGCACGAGGCAGATGAGCGGCGCGTTATCATCCACCCACGCCGCCAGCAACGGCGCAAAAGGCGCAGAGTCATAGCAGAACAGACTGACCAGCAAGGTGTCGTTGGTGACAGGGATACTGACAACCCCGCTCCCCCGGTCCTTTCGCGCCACCTCTCTCAGAGAGGGCGCCATTGAAAGCTTTCCTCCCTGAGGAAGGCGGCGCAAAGCGCCGGAAGGAGCCGCTTTGTCGGCAAGCAATTCATCGCGTGCCCGAAAACCCGCCTGCCGCACAAACAAATCCCGCTCCCGCAACAATCCGCCGGTCTGCGCCGTAAAACCGGGGAAAAAGAAATACTTGACCAGCGGCAACCGGGGATGCGGCGACGCCATGCCGTGACAACCGGCCACCCAGTCTGCCAGCCCCAGATAGTCGAGATTAATCCAGACCGGCGGCGGCGACCGCCCCGCCATCGCCCGTACATAATTTTCCGGCAATGCACAGGCAAAGGCTTCAATCACCACCTCCGCCACCCGGTCGAACACCAGAGGCGTTTCCCACCGGCAAACCCGCACGCCCGCCATATTTTCCGGCGCCAGCGCAGCCAGCGGCGCAGGATCATCCACCCACAAGCGAACCGACAAGCCATGCTCTGCCGCCAGTTGCCGCGCCAACCGCCAACAGACGCCCACGTCGCCAAAGTTGTCGACGACCTTGCAGAAGATGTCCCAGGTCATTTCCGATTTTTCCGTCAGCCGTTGAGCGTAATGGGCAGGCAAACCAGGCTTATGAATCAAAAGTGGCCAGAATTTTTTCCCCGAACAACGGCCAGGCAAACTGTTCTGCAAATTGGCGTACCCGCGTCTGAGGCAAGCCTTGTTCCAGCAGGGCGATGACCTTGTCGGCGAACGCACGGGCGTCGCCGGATGGCACGAGGCAACCGCTTTCGCCTTCCCCCACGGCATCGACAACGCCGCCGGTTGCATAGGCCACCGTCGCCAGCCCGTGCGCGGCGGCTTCGACGGCGACCATGCCAAAGCCTTCAGGATCATCGGGAAGATGTCGCACAGGAAAAACATGCAAATCGGCTCCGGCGTAAGCATCGGAAAGCTCATTGCCAAAACGCTTGCCCAGAAAACGCAGGTTATTCTCCACACCGTGAATTTTGGCGGCTGCCTCAATGCTCCGGGGGGACTGAACATGGGCATACAAGGAATCGCTGGGCGCATCGCCAATCACGACCAGTTGCGCGCCTGGAAAGCGCGTAACGATCAGCGGCAAAACATCGCTCACGAATTCACGCAACCCCTTACGGCTTGTCAGGCGGCCTACAGAAAGCATGAGCGGCCCGTCGCCCAGTTGGTGCGCCTGTCGAAATCGGGCGCGGGCATCCGGGTCGGGCACGGGAAGGTCGACACCGGGATGAACGATGGCAATGCGCTCAGGCGCGATACCGATGGTCTCGGCCAGTTTTGCGGTGGCCTGACTGTTGGCGATGACGCCATCCAGCCTTCTCAATGTGGGTCGCCAGAACGCGCGATAGACAGGATGTGATACGGCCAGATCCAGACCGTGCGTGTAGGCGATGGCGCGCGCGCCACAGGCACGCGCAGCGATCAGGGCTGCGGGCGCGGTCAGGCCGCTCCCCGCCAGAATGATATCCGGTTTCCAGGCACGGGCTTTCTGCAAGGCGCGCCAGGCGGATTTCAGCAAAAATTTCGACAGGGGCTTGCCGGGCACCTGAACAAGCCGGGCATTGATGTGCGACACATGCTCGGCAGCGCCTTCCGGAGCGAGCAGGCAGACCTCATGCCGGCGAGAAATTTCTTCGACCAGATGCAGATTCAGACGCTCCATTCCACCCCACAAAGGGGGAAAATTACGGGTGACGATGATAATCTTTTTCATGGGAGTTGATAGTATCATACGGACTTCCAATCCGATCTACAGCCTTCACACTCCTGGGGCACGCAGGTGCATTCCTACAAAAAACATGCCGGGTTTAGCATCACCCGACGCAATTGAACCTGAATGATTAATAACGGGATATTCTTATGCTTGGTGGGTTGGCCAAAAGTTCGCTCAAGACATTGCTGGTAATGGGGTTACGGATTTTTACGCAGGCAGGGACATTGATTCTCGTGGCGCGCCTTTTATCTCCAGGTTTGTATGGGCATTACGTTGCATTGGTCTCTCTGGCTGTTTTGCTGGGTATCTTGCCGACGCTGGGAATCGCTTTTGTCATGTTGCAACGTGCCCATGAAGGAAAACAGGCAATAGAGGATATTTGGCGCTATGCCTGGCCTCTGGTATTGGTGCTGGGTGTTGGATTATTCCTGATGTATCTGTTGCTGGTAAATTTTCTGTTTGATGATCTGGTTTTTGGATGGTGGTTTGTTGTTGGATTGGGCGTAATCGAGATTGTTTTCATGCCATTTGTTACTTTGTGTGGCGCGTCTTTTCAGGCGATAGATCGGGTGCCATATGCACAATTATTGCAATGGATACCAGTGGGGGCACGATTGTTGGTGGTGTTTCCCTGTTTTGGAGTGGATGCCTATTATACACTCGATGTTTTTATCGTTTTACAAGTCGCTGCGGTCGGTATTTCCCTGGCCATTATTCTGTTGATAACCAGAAATAAATTTACCTTGTTCGCCATGCCACGTTGGATAAGTCTGGCTGAATTTCACCAAAGTAGCAGTTATTGTGCGATGCACTTCATCGCCATCAGTCCCGCAGAAATCGACAAAATCGTGTTACCACAATTCATCAGCGCGCACGATGTGGGTATTTATGCGGGCACCAGCCGAGTGCTGAATGCCCTGATGACACCCGTCATCGCCATGTTGCTCGCCAGCCAACCCAGGTTATTTCGTTACGTGGCGGATCATTCACGCAATAATGTTTCAAGGCTTTCCATACACCTTGTTGCGTGGGCGGTATTCTTGGGGTTGTTCGCCATGTTGATCCTGACGGTGACATCTTCGATTCTGCCTTACCTGTTCGGAGAGCGGTATGGTGATATGGTTGCTTTTGCGCCCATTTTGGCATTTGCGGCCTTGCCGATTGCGTTGCGTATTAGTGGTGGCACTCTGTTGGTTGCGCTCGGTCACCCCGTGCAGCGCACGATTTTTGAAATAGCGGGCATCGTCACATTATTATTGTGCATTGCCATTTTTGTACCGGGGCATGGTTTGTATGGGGCTGCCATCGCGCTTATTATGGCAGAAAGCCTGATGGCCGTTATGGGGTGCATTCTGGTGTTTCGGGCGCAGAAATCGCTTGGCGCAAAGGATCCCGGCCAGCAGCGATAAGCACGCCACGCCATAACGCAACAAAAGGAACCACAGAGCGAAAACGAATCGCACGTACCAAGGCCCGAACTGGTAACACGATGAAGCGTATGCTTAATAAAATTAAATAATAGAACCTGGATTTTGCGATATAGCGGGCGAGCAGCAAATGCGCCGCAACCATGCGTTCCTCGTAGAAGGGAGATCCCAGGCCACTGCTGGCGGATCCTTCGTGAAACACCAGGACTTTTTCCAGCCAGATGATGTCTTCGGGAGCCTGAAAGCGTATGCCCAGGGCGCAGTCCTCGCCATACATGAAGAATCTTTCATCGAATAACGGCAAGACGATGCGCTCAGGGGCAAGCAGAAAACAACAGCCACTGGGGTGGGATGAACACCCAAAATGTCGGCGCTTGAATAATAATCCGGTCAGATGCTGATACCAGGTTCTCCCCTGAATGGAAGCATTGTTGTTTATCAGAGGGGAAACGATGCGAGCATTTTTGTTTTCCAGCAAAACATTACACATTATTTCAATTGCACCGTGATAAAGTTGCGCATCATTGTTGATCAGCAATATCCAGCTTCCTGGTCTGTCGATTAACGCGAACTCAATGGCGCGATTTACGCCCGCTGCAAACCCATAATTATGGGGGCTGATGATAATGCGAACGCGCTCAGGATCCGGGTTTCCCGCCTGAATATCGGCCGCAGACATACCAGCGTCTGCGGAATTATCCCAAACCAAAACATAATCCGCCCCCTCTGCCAGAACATTCTGCACACAGAGCAAACTGCGTTTTGCATCCCGATAGTTTAGAATGACGACGGTAAGCATACAATGATCATTCCGGTTTACGTGCTGTCACAATCAATTCTTCAGAAAATCCTGCCGAGATTGTTGCTAAAATATCGACCAGAAAAGCAGGAATGCGCAGAACGGATTTATTAAGCCTCTGCGCGATTGTTTTGGAATGTTGAAATGAGGAGGCCGCCCCTCGTCCTCTACAGTGAAAATGAATGTCTACAAATCCAGCCCGTGTGAAAAGGTCTGCAAGTCCCCGGCGGGAAAATATTTGCAAATGCCGTGGTGGCTCCAGAGGATACCATGCCTCGCCAAACAGCTTGTGTCCGATACTTTGTGCATTGGGAGTTGAAAGCCATACCGTGCCACCAGGCCGGACATATGTTTTCATGGCGAGCAAAAGCGCCAGTGGATCATGTACATGTTCAATGACATGTGAGCAGCTTGCGACATCAAATTCATTCTGGCTTGACAGGGAATCAAAAGCGCCTTCAGTGACCGATAAGCCAGACTGCCGTGCCGCCTGAACCGCCAGTGGATCGATTTCAATGCCCGTGACAGACCAGCCTGCTTGTTGCGCGCGCAACAGAAAAAGACCATTGCCGCAACCGATATCCAGCAGCCGCTTATTCTGTGCGCGACGAGCGTCAAGGTGGCGGAAGAAATAATTCAGTTGAAAAGCCAATGGCGGCAGCAAAGCAATAATCCAGAATCCCGCAGATAACGCGGGTTGACGGCAGGCATGATAGCGGTGATTCAAATAACCGTTCACGAACTTCCATGCCAGGGATGTTCCGTTATCAGCCTTGTGTAAATCTCTGGCGTCGGTATGGGTATAATAAGAAGAGACATAGGCCTTGCCGATTGCCGCCTGGGTTGGACGCTCGGCCAGATAATAACTCTGGCACGCCAGACATCGACGAATATTCCAGTCACCCGGCAGAAGTTCAAATTCAGGGTGGTCTAAATCCCCGGAATCGGGTCGGCCAATATGGCAAAGGTGTGAGTCTTCAGCACCGCAAACCGGACATGCAAGTACGCTTTCAATATCTTCTGTCTGCCAGAAATCATCATTTTGTTTCATGGTTGTTGCTCGTGTTGTTATGGAGAGAAAGTTTTTCTGCATGGATTTTCGGTTGTTCACGGATACCGGAGAGCATACATTTTAATTGTGCGTTACGCTGAGGGCCAAACAAAGTGTGCATGATGCATGTTACTGCCAGTTTTAACACAGCCCAACACTTCCAGACTGTGGGAACGTAATTACGCCGCATTAGCCAGACGGCATTGCGGAAGAGAAAATAATGGCGTTGTGGCGAGCGTGTGGGCCACAAGCGCCAGCCAAAAAACCAGAACCGCGTACTGCGTTGTCCCATGCGATGCAAAAAAACCGCATGGGGAATTCCCCACAAACCGAGCTGGCGGGAGAGCAGGCGAAATGACCATTCTGTATCAACATGGTCGATAAACAGCGATTCGTCCAGTCCACCAAGCTCAAGAAAAATATCGATGGACATCAACGTGCCGCTGCCATTCAGATTGGCACATGGAATTGGATTTTTTTTTGCATCAGGATGCGGATAAACCCGCCGCCAGCGCCAGTGGGTGCATTGATGAAAGCCGTGGGTCAAGCCGGTTTCTACATCGCGGAGCAAGGGGCCGACCGCGCCGACGCATTGGCCTTCGGTTTTTAACTGTGCGAAAGCATGAATCAATGTTTCAATGCTGCCGGGTTGTGGTTCCGTATCCTGATCCAGCAGCAGAAGTAAAGATGCGTGCGGATTGATTTCGTGAGCGGCGCGAACGCCTTGATTGATTGCCGTGGCTAGACCAAGGTTATCGGAGTTGAAAATCAGATGGAGGTTGGGATATTTCAGTGGAAGTGCAGCGAGGTGTTTAATGCATAAGGCATTGCTGCCATTGTCGACGATTAACTTGGTGCAAGATGCGGAGAGGGCGCTTAATTGAGCGCATAAAGGGAGTAATTCAGGATTATACGTTACCGTAACGCTGACCAGATCATGTTCGGTCATCATGGCTTTGACGCATCGTTTCCGTTGTCTTTATACATCAGCGCAGTGATCTGCTCGGAAATCAGCCCCAGCAGGAAAATCAACACCGCGCCGGTATAAAGCAAAGCGCTCATGTTGGTAAAACGTCCTGCGGTGGAGAAGGTATAACCATACCATCCCGTTGCAAGGAGCAGCATCAGGCCTGCCACGGGCGCAAAAAGTTTGAGGGGCGAGAAAAGCGTGCCGATTTTAAAAATAATCAGCAAAAACCGCGTGCCGTCGCGCAGAAGGCGGATGTGGCTTTTGCCGATTCGCTTGCTGGCGTCGATGGGTTCGTAAGCCACGGAATAACCCACGCGAAAAAACGCCATGGTCGACGTTGTCGGGTAGGAAAAACCATTGGGCAGCATATAGAGAAATTCGCGGAATTTATCCGCGCGCACGGCGCGAAAGCCGGAAGTCAGGTCTTCGACCCGCTGCTCCACCATGTAGCTGGCCAATTTGTTATACAGGGCATTGGCCAGACCGCGCCCGACGCTCGCCTGCGAACCTTTTTGCCGCGCCCCGACCACCATGTCGTAGCCCTGCTCCAGTCGGGCGAGCAGGCGGGGAATGTCTTCCGGCGCGTGTTGACCGTCGCCGTCCATGCACACGATCACCTCACCCGCCGCCGCCCGTGCGCCGGTTTTGATGGCCGCGCCGTTGCCCTTGGAATAAGGATGGTTGATTACGGTCGCGCCGGACTGGCGGGCGACTTCCGCAGTATTGTCGGTGGAGCCATCGTTCACCACCACCACCTGCGTGTCGGGCAGCACGCTCAGAATGCGCCCGACAATCTGACCAATGGCGGCGGCTTCGTTTTTGGCGGGGATGACGACACTGAGCATGGGATTATTCCTTTACTTTTTCGTTTTGATCGCGTACATCCTGTCGCATGGCGTTTTCGAGGCGCGTGAATTTCATATTGTAAACGTCAGGTGAGCGTTGTTTGACATCCTGTTGTCGATAAATTTCTTTGGCGCGCGCCAGGGCGGTCAATGCCTGCTGCGGATAGCCCGCGCTCCATATTTCAGTCGTCATGGCGAGGCAGGCATCGGTTTCACCATACAAATCCATGGCGCGCAGAAAAGCTTTCAGCGCCTCTTCCGGCTGGTTTTCGAGCAGAAACAACTTACCCTGCAAGGCAGGCAGCAGTCTCGCGAGGGATGGATGCTTCCGGCCTTGTGCGCCCAGGGCGTAAACGAGCGCGTGCGCGGCGGCGATTTCTTCCGGCTGGATGGGTGGTTTTCTGATTTGTTCAACCAGCGTCCCAAGCGTCGTGACGCTCTGGGCATCAAAGGTTTGTTGTTGCAGGCGGCTGGCGGCCCACTGGTAATCCGCCGCGCTTGCCCGTTGGGCGTATCGTCGCTGCAACAACAGGCTTAACGTCAGAAAAGCGCTGTCTGGCCTGCGCGCCATTGCGGCCTGCATCAGCGTCTCTGCTTCATCGTAGCGGCCTCGCAAGGTCAATGCATTGCCCAGGAAACTTTGCGCGCGGGGGGAATTGGGGGAGGAGGTAGCCCAATAGGTTTGCAGGTGTTCGGTATTGCGCCAGAGTTGCGCGCGTTGCCAGGTGAATCCTGCCAGCAGGGTGAGCAACAGGAGACCCAACGTGATGCCCAGTGGGGGGCGCAAATGCAGGGTAAGACTCGCCAGCGGCAGAAACAGGA
>JAISRR010000158.1 GCA_031273565.1 Zoogloeaceae bacterium
GCCTGTTCCCGCACTGACCCGCAAGCTGCCCTGAACGCCGCCGCCGGAGAATTGCAAACGGCGCTCGAAGCCAGAGACGTCAGCAAGGCGCTGGATTTGCTGCATCAGGATTTCGTCACGGAACAAACCACTGAAAATGGACGCGACTGGGCGAAAAGAACCATGGCGATGGCATTCATGCGGTACAGGAATGTCAACATCGTGGTGCTGAAACAAACGAACCGCATCGACACCAACCTGCCCGACCGCGCCACCAGCGAAGGCGACATCACGCTGATTGGCGCAGAAGGACTGATTCCGGACGACGCCCGGCGCTATCACGTGCAGTTGGGTTGGGTGAAGGAAGGGGAGAAGTGGAAGTTGCTGCGGTTGAAGTGGGAGTAGTCATCGGAAATCGGGCATTGCCATAGAACCGCTTGCGGATCATGACGTTCATGTTGTTACCTTTCCGAAAAAAGGGATGTCCATAAAAATCGTGGCGTCCAATACTTGCGACGCCACGATTTTCAGGGGATACCAGGAACCTGAATTATTTCAGCATATCCGCTACTGCGGCGCGTTCGCTTTCCAGTTCTTTCAGGGTGGCGTCGATTTTGCCGCGTGAGTAGGCGTCGATTTCCAGCCCCTTGATGAGGGTGAAATTGCCGCCCTTGCATTCGCAGGGGAGGCCGAACACCAGTCCTTCGGGGATGCCGTAGCCGTTGTCGGCGGGGGCGGGGATGCCCATCGTCACCCATTCGGAGGAACCCAGCGCCCAATCCCGCACATGGTCGATGGCGGCGTTGGCGGCGGAGGCGGCGGAGGAGAGGCCACGGGCGTCGATGATGGCCGCGCCGCGTTTGCCGACCGTGGGCAGGAAAACGTCGTTATTCCATTTTTCGTCGTTGATGAGGTCTTTTACCTTGTCGCCGTTGGAGGTGACGAAACGGTAATCGGCGTACATGGAGGGGGAGTGATTGCCCCAGACGACCAGTTGTTTCAGGGAGGATACCGGGCGACCGGATTTTTGCGCCAGTTGGGTGAGGGCGCGATTATGGTCAAGGCGCAACATGCCGTGATAATTGGCGGGATTGGTGCGACCGACCTTGATGGCGGCGGCGCGGGCAATATAGGCGTTGGTGTTGCAGGGGTTGCCGACGACCAGCACTTTCACGTCTTCTCTGGCGTTTTCGGCAATGGCTTTGCCTTGCACGGTGAAGATGGCGCCATTGGCTTGCAGCAGGTCGGCGCGTTCCATGCCGGGGCCGCGCGGACGCGCGCCGACCAAGAGCGCGACATCCGCATCCTTGAAGGCGACATTGGGATCGTCGGTGGCGATGACGCCGGCAAGCAGCGGGAAGGCGCAGTCGTCCAGCTCCATGATGACGCCTTGCAGCGCTTTCTGGGCCTGGGGCAGGTCAAGGAGTTGCAGAATGACGGGCTGGTCTTTACCCAGCATTTCGCCAGAAGCGATACGGAAAAGCAGGCTGTAGCCGATTTGACCGGCAGCGCCCGTGATGGCGACGCGCAAAGGGGATTTGGACATGAGGGGGAGACTCCTGTGAAGTTTGATATGGGCGCTCCCGGGGAACTGGGAGCGTGGTTTTGCAAAGCGCGCGCCCCTTGTTTCCAGAAATGGCGCGCAGGCAGTCGTCTATGTTAGGAGTTCGTTTTTGCGGTGTCAATGAATGATTAGATATCTTATATAAGATAGACAGCTCGTTTTTTTTGTGTTGTAATGTTTCAACCATGTCCACCGATTCTTCCTCTCCCGTCACGCACATTGTACGCCCGGTAGCGTCGCCGACGTTCAGTCCCTTGTATCGTCAGATCAAGGAGTTGATGGTCAGTGCGTTGAGGGCGGGCGAATGGGCGCCGGGTATGGCGATACCCAGCGAATCGGAGCTTGCGGTGCGTTTTGGCGTCAGCCAGGGGACGGTCAGGAAGGCCATCGACGAAATGGCCGCCGAACATCTGCTGGTGCGTCGTCAGGGGAAGGGCACTTTTGTCGAATCCCATAACAACCCGCGCGCCTATTACCGCTTTTTGCGCTTGCAGCCGAATGACCGGAAGGTGCGGCAAAAGCGCAGCATTCCGCTTTCCTGCAAATTGCAACCGGCGGATCGGGCGGTGGCGCTGGCGCTGCACCTCGCGCCCGGCGAATCCGTGGTGGCGCTGGAGCGTCTGTTGAGCTTCGACGATGAAGTCGTGGTGTTCGACCAGATGTTCCTGCTGGCTGATATTTTTGGCGAACTGACGCTGGAAAGCCTGCAACAGGAAGAACACTCGCTCTACAGTATTTTTGAACGCCGTTTTGGCGTGCGCATGATTCGCGCCGAAGAACGTCTGCGCGCGGTGGCGGCGGATCGGCGGATCGCGGAATTGCTGAAGGTGGGGGAGACGGAACCGCTCATGCTGGTGGAGCGGATCACTTACACCTACGGCGATCAGCCGGTGGAGTGGCGACGCGGTTTTTACGCCACCGACCGGTATCATTACTATAACGAGCTGAACTGACTGGGGGGTGTACAAGGGCATAGCCCGTTCGCGGAAGGCAAGAGATTTCGTAGACGGGGTTTGTCGTATAATTACACCCCTTTTTTTGTACCTTTCCGTTTTAGCCCCGGCGGCTCGCCGCTGATTTTTTTGACCCTTCGAGGATGATGTTCATGACCGATGCCAGTATCAGAAAGCGTCCCAGAAATCTGGATCTCCTTTCCCTAATTTCCTATAGATTGCCGTTGCCGGGCAGACTTTCCATTTTGCATCGCGTCAGCGGCCTTGGCCTTTTTCTGCTGCTGGGGCCTTTGCTCTGGCTCTTCCAATTAAGCGTAACTTCGCCCGAAGCCTTTGGTTATTTTCAGGAGTTGGCTTCCTGCTGGGTGGCCAAGGTCATTTTCGCTGGCCTGATCTGGGCCTTCATGCACCACTTTTGCGCGGGAATCCGTTTCCTGTTGCTGGACGCGCATGTCGGCATCGAACTGGCGGCGGCGCGGTATTCCTCTATCGCGGTATTCGTCGTGAGCATCGTGGCTACCGTAGCCTTGTGTTGGAGGGTTCTGTTGTGATCAATCGTATCGTTGTCGGGGCGCATTATGGCCTCAAGGATTGGCTCGTTCAGCGCGTAACCGCCATTGTGATGGCGCTCTACAGTGTGTTTCTCGCGGCGATTCTGCTGGTGGTCAAACCTGCGGATTTTGAGGCGTGGCGCGCGGTGTTCGCGTTCGGCCCGGTCAAGTTCGCGACCTTCCTGTTCGCGCTTTCGCTGTTCTACCACGCCTGGGTCGGCGTGCGCGACATCTGGATGGATTACGTCAAGCCGGTGAGCGTGCGTTTGACCCTGCATGTGTTGACCCTCCTGGCCTTGATTGGTTACGCCGGTTGGACTGCCGCGATTCTCTGGAGACTGTAAGCGTGAATATTCCTGTTTATAAATTTGACGCCGTAATCGTCGGCGCAGGTGGCGCGGGCTTGCGTTCCGCCATTCAACTTTCCGAGGCGGGGCTGAAAACCGCCGTGCTCTCCAAGGTGTTTCCCACGCGTTCCCATACCGTTGCCGCTCAGGGCGGGGTTGCCGCTTCGCTCGGCAATTCCGAGGAAGATAACTGGCGCTGGCACATGTACGATACGGTCAAAGGTTCCGACTGGCTGGGCGATCAGGACGCCATCGAATTCATGTGCCGTAAGGCCGTGGAGGTGGTGGTCGATCTCGAACATTACGGGATGCCCTTTGACCGCACCGACAGCGGCAAGATTTATCAGCGTCCCTTCGGCGGTCACATGTCCAATTTTGGTGAAAAACCGGTGCGTCGCGCTTGCGCCGCCGCCGACCGTACCGGGCACGCCATGCTGCACGCCATGTATCAGAGGAACGTCAAGGCGAATACCCAGTTCTTTGTCGAATGGATGGCGCTTGATCTGATTCGTGACAGTGAAGGCGTGGTCATCGGCGTTTCCGCGATGGAAATGGAAACCGGGCAGGTGGTGATTTTCCATGCCCGCGCCGTGGTTTTCGCCACCGGCGGATCGGGACGCATTTTTGCCTCATCCACCAATGCCTTCATCAATACCGGCGACGGTCTGGGCATGGCGGCGCGGGCGGGTATTCCGCTTGAAGACATGGAATTCTGGCAGTTTCACCCCACTGGCGTGGCGGGCGCGGGCGTGCTGATTACCGAAGGCGTGCGCGGCGAAGGCGGCATTTTGCGAAACAGCGGCAAGGAGCGTTTCATGGAACGCTACGCGCCAAACGCCAAGGATCTGGCCTCGCGCGATGTGGTTTCCCGCGCCATGACCACTGAAATCAAGGAAGGTCGCGGTTGTGGCCCGCACAAGGATTACGTGCTTCTGGATATCACCCACCTTGACCCTGCCGTCATCATGAAGCGACTGCCGGGCATCCGGGAAATTTCCATTCAGTTCGCGGGCGTCGATCCCATCAAGGAACCGATTCCTGTCGTGCCGACCTGTCATTACCAGATGGGCGGCATTCCCACCCGCTACGATGGTCGTGTGGTCGCGCCGGGCGCGGAAGGCGCAAGCACCGTGGTGCCGGGATTTTATGCCGCAGGCGAATGCGCCTGCGCCTCCGTGCATGGCGCGAATCGTCTGGGAACAAATTCTCTGCTTGATTTGCTGGTGTTCGGCAAGTCCGCCGGGGACGCGGCGGTGGAAGACCTGAAATCCGGGCGCGCGCACCGCGACCTGCCTGCCGATGCCGCCGACAGGGCGCGGGCGCGTCTTGCCGCCATTGACGGGCGGCAGGGCGGCGCCAGCGTGGCGGAAGCGCGTATCGCCATTGCCCGTACCATGCAGGATCATGCCGGGGTGTTCCGTTTCTCCGATCTGTTGAAAAAAGGCGTGACGCAGATTCTCGAAGTCGAGAAAATGGTGCGGAATCTGGAAATCAAGGATAAATCGCAGGTCTGGAATACCGCTCGTGTCGAGGCGCTGGAAACCGAGAATCTGATCGAGGTCGCCAAGGCCACCATGATTTCCGCCGAGGCGAGAAAAGAATCGCGTGGCGCGCATGTGCGCGACGACGCGCCGGATACGCCGGAATTCCCCAATGGTCGCAACGACAAGGAATGGTTGAAGCACACCCTCTGGTTCCGCGACGGCAACCGCATCGAATACAAGCCGGTGCATCTGCAACCGCTGACGGTCGAACCCATTGCCCTGAAGACCCGGTCGTACTAACTGGAGAGCAGCATGACAACACGTACAGTTCAATTCAAAATCTACCGCTACGACCCGGACAAGGACGAGCGTCCTTACATGCAGAACATTTCCGTGGAGCTTAATTCTACGGACATAAAATTGCTGGATGCGCTCACCCGGTTGAAAGCGAAGGACGAAACCATTGCTTACCGGCGTTCCTGTCGCGAAGGCGTCTGTGGTTCCGACGCCATGAATATCAACGGCAAGAACGGTCTTGCCTGCCTGACGAATGTTGATGACCTGAAACAGCCCATCGTGCTGCGTCCGCTGCCGGGATTGCCGGTCATCCGCGACCTGATCGTGGATATGACGCAGTTCTTCAAACAATATCATTCGATCAAGCCCTACCTCGTCAACAACGATCCGCCGCCGGAGCGGGAGCGCCTGCAATCGCCGGAGGAGCGGGAAGAACTGAACGGCCTCTACGAGTGCATTCTTTGCGCCTGCTGTTCGACTTCCTGCCCGTCTTTCTGGTGGAACCCGGACAAGTTCGTGGGGCCGGCGGGACTGCTTGCGGCCTATCGCTTTCTGGCCGACACCCGCGACCAGGCGACCAGCGAACGTCTCGATAATCTGGAAGACCCCTATCGGCTCTTCCGTTGCCACACCATCATGAACTGCGTCGATGTCTGTCCCAAGGGTTTGAATCCGACCCAGGCGATTGGCAAGATCAAGGACATGATGCTGAAGCGGGCGGTCTGAGTCATGGAACGCGCTGCTTTTGAGCGCCTGCGCTGGCGTTGCACCCGGCGCGGGTTGCTGGAAGTGGATATGGTGCTGGGGCGTTTTCTGGAGGAAGGGTTCGGAAAACTCTCTGACGCCGAAGAGCAGGCTTTTGTCGAGCTTGCTGATTATGAGGATCTGGAATTATGGCATTTGATCAGCGCTCAGAAAGCGTGCGAAGACGCGCGACTGGCGCCGATTGTCGCCATGCTGCAAGCGTGCAGGGGGCACGCGGCGGAAGCGGTCTAGACCGCCGACGCAGGTGAAGTTTTTGCGCTTGCAGCAAAAGGCGTTCCCCGGATTTTACCGGGAGCGTGTACAGCAACACCACACCACAACAGGAGATAAATCATGACATCAGCAAAAAAGGCAGTATTGAGCATCACCGGACAATCGCCCGTCGAATTCGAGGTGCTGTCGCCCACGCACGGCAATGATTGTATTGATATTCGCACGCTGGGGGGCAAGACGGGTCTGTTCACCTATGATTCCGGCTTCCTGTCCACGGCAAGCTGTAAATCCCACATTACTTTCATTGATGGCGACAAGGGCGAATTACTGTATCGTGGCTACCCGATTGAGCAACTGGCCGAAAATTGTAATTTTATGGAAGTCGCCTATCTGCTGCGGAACGGCGAATTGCCGAACGCGAAGCAGAAGATGGAGTTTGAGGACACCATCCGCTATCACACGCTGGTGCACGACCAACTGACCCGCTTCTACAACGGTTTTCGCCGCGACGCGCACCCGATGGCGGTCATCATCGGCGTTGTCGGCGCATTGTCGGCGTTTTACCATCAGTCAATGGACTACAGCGTGCGCGAAACGCGCGATGTCAGTTTCACGAACGTCATCGCCAAGCTGCCGACCATCGTGGCAATGGCATACAAATACAACACCGGTCTGCCCTTCATGTATCCGAGGAACGACTTGTCCTACGTCGAAAACTTCATGTACATGATGTTCGGCGTGCCCTGCGAGGAATACAAACCCAATCCCGTGCTGGTGCGCGCGCTGGATACGATTTTCACCCTGCACGCCGACCACGAGCAGAACGCCTCCACTTCCACCGTGCGGCTGGCGGGTTCTTCCGGCGCGAATCCCTTCGCCTGCATCGCGGCGGGCATTTCCTGCCTGTGGGGGCCGGCGCACGGCGGCGCCAACGAAGCCTGTCTCAACATGCTGGAACATATCGGCGACGTTTCTCACGTCGGCGAATACATCGCCCGCGCCAAGGACAAGAATGATTCCTTCAAGCTGATGGGCTTCGGGCATCGCGTCTACAAAAACTTTGACCCGCGCGCCAAACTGATGCGTAAGGTGTGCGGCGATGTGCTGACCGAGCTGGGGCTGGAAAACGACCGTCTGTTCAAGCTGGCGCTGGCGCTGGAAAAAATCGCGCTGGAAGATGATTACTTCATTGAGAAAAAGCTCTATCCCAATGTGGACTTCTATTCCGGCATCGTGCAAAAGGCCATTGGCATTCCCACCTCCATGTTCACCTGCATCTTCGCCCTGGCGCGTACCGTAGGCTGGATGGCGCAATGGGAGGAAATGCTGACCGATCCCGAATACAAGATCGGGCGTCCGCGCCAGTTGTATATCGGCGCGGCAAAGCGCGATGTCGTGCCGTTGGAAAAACGTTAATCCTCACCGATTCCAAGGCATGAGCGGCGCAAGGCGTGCTGTTTTTTCCAGCGCCTTGTGCCTTTTGCGCCCACGCGCCATGTCCCTGGAATCAAAACCCACAACAGAGACCCATATTGGCGGAACCCTAAATCATGCAACAAAAATTTGAAAGTACCCCTTTCTTCGGCGGCAACGCGCCTTTCGTTGAAGATCTGTACGAAACCTGGCTTGAACATCCCGAACGGGTGCCGGAGGATTGGCAGGCGTATTTTGAAACCTTGTCGAAGCAGCCCGGTCATGTCGTCAAAGATGTGCCGCACGCCCCGGTGATTGCCGCCTTCGCCGATCAAGCCCGTCGGGGCGGTTTTATTCGACCACGGGAGACGGCGCTAGAGGATGACGGCAAACAGGTTCGGGTTTTGCAACTGATTAACGCCTACCGTTTTCTGGGCAATCGCCGCGCCGATCTTGATCCCCTGAAACGGGATGAGCGTCCGGAGATCCCGGAACTTGAACTTTCCTATTACCAGCTTTCCGACGCCGACCTGAACCGCTCGTTCCGTACCGGCTCGTTTCGCATGGGGGGAGCGGAGCGCGCGCCGCTCGCCAAAATTCTCGAAGCCGCCAAGGAAACCTACTGTGGTTCCATCGGCATCGAATACATGTACCTGACCCAAATCCACGAAAAACGCTGGATACAGGAACGCCTGGAACCTATCCGCGCGCGTGGAACCTACAGCGCGGAAGATAAAAAACGCCTGCTGGAGCGCGTTACCGCCGCCGAAACCCTGGAACGCTATCTGCATACCAAATATGTCGGACAAAAGCGTTTTTCGCTCGAAGGCGGCGAATCCCTGATTGCCTCAATGGACGAACTGGTGCGCGTGGCGGGTGGGCACGGCGTGCAGGAAATTGTGATCGGCATGGCGCATCGCGGGCGCTTGAATGTGCTGGTCAATACGCTGGGCAAGCCGCCCTCCATGTTGTTTGCCGAATTCGAAGGCAAAAAGGCTTCCGACCTTACCGCTGGCGACGTGAAATATCACCTGGGTTATTCCTCCGATGTGGGTACACCGGGGGGGCCGGTGCACCTTGTGCTCTCGTTCAACCCTTCGCATCTGGAAATCATCAATCCCGTGGTGGAAGGTTCGGTCTATGCCCGTCAGTTGCGTTACAGCGGCAAAGACAGCGAGGGAGGGGGCAAGAAAAAAATCGTTCCCGTGCTGATTCATGGCGATTCCGCCGTGGCAGGGCAGGGCGTCAATCAGGAAACGCTGAATTTTGCCCAGACGCGCGGCTATGGTACGGGGGGCACGATTCATATCGTGGTCAATAACCAGATCGGGTTTACCACCTCTGATCCGCGAGATTATCGTTCCGGCCACTACTGCACCGAAATTTTCAAAATGGCCGAAGCGCCCATTTTTCATGTCAATGGCGACGATGTGGAAGCCGTGGCGCTGGTGACCAAACTGGCCGTCGATTATCGCCAGACCTTCGGCAAGGATGTGGTCATCGACATCTATTGCTATCGCAAACTGGGTCATAACGAGCAGGACGAGCCGATGGTGACGCAACCCCTGATGTACCGCAAGGTGCACGCGCATCCCGGCACGCGTAAGATTTACGCCGACCGGCTGGTGCAGGAAGGCACGCTGGCGGCGGACGCGCCCGACCAGATGATTCAGGAATACCGCGCGCATCTGGACAAGGGCGACCTGCTCTACAATCCGGTGCTTTCCGGCTACAAACGCACCCAGACCCAGAACTGGAAAAACTACGTCAGCAAAAAATATATTGAAGTTTGTGATACCGCAGTGCCGCAAAACGAAATCGCGCGTCTCGCCGAACGGCTTACGACCCTGCCGGAAGGGTTTATCCTGCATAGCCGGGTGCAAAAAATCGTCGATGACCGGCGCGCCATGGGGCGCGGCGAATTGCCTTTCGACTGGGGCATGGCCGAGAATCTCGCTTATGCCACCCTGCTGTCCGAAGGCTACGGCGTGCGACTTTCCGGCGAAGACGTGGGGCGCGGCACCTTCTTCCACCGTCATGCCGCCTTTCACGATCAACAGCGCAAGGAATGGAACGAAGGCACTTACCATCCCCTCGCGCATGTGCAGCCGGATCAGGGTCGCTTTCAGTGCTACGATTCCGTGCTTTCCGAAGAAGGTGTGCTGGCCTTTGAATATGGCTACGCATCCGCCGAATCGAACGGCCTTGTCATCTGGGAAGCGCAGTTTGGCGACTTCGCCAATGGCGCGCAGGTGGTCATCGACCAGTTCATTTCCTCCGGCGAAGCCAAGTGGGGACGTGGTTGCGGGCTGGTCATGCTCCTGCCGCACGGCTACGAGGGGCAGGGGCCGGAACACTCCTCCGCCCGTCTGGAACGCTACATGCAGTTGTGCGCCGAAATGAACATGGAAGTCTGCGTGCCCACCACGCCCGCGCAGATTTTTCATCTGCTCAGGCGGCAGGCGCTCAGAAAACAGCGGAAGCCGCTGATTGTGATGACGCCCAAATCGCTCCTGCGACACAAGGATGCCGTTTCCAGCATGGCGCAATTGACGGAGGACGGTTTTCACCGGGTCATCGGCGAAGTTGAGCCGCTGGATGCGAACAAAGTGACCCGGGTGGTGCTGTGCGCGGGCAAGGTTTACTACGACCTCTTGGCGGGCCGACGCGAACGCGGGTTGAAAAACATCGCGCTGGTGCGTCTCGAACAGCTTTATCCCTTTCCGGGAGACTCGTTTGCCGCCGAACTCGCGAAATATCCCAAGGCGACCGAAATCGTCTGGTGTCAGGAAGAACCCCGTAACCAGGGGGCCTGGTACTGGTTCGCGTCGAGACAGCATCTGGTGCGCCTGATGGGAGCGAAACAGGAACTGTTGCTGGTCTCCCGTCCCGCTGCCGCTTCTCCGGCGGTCGGTTATCTGGCCAAGCACAACGCGCAATTGCAAGCATTGATCGAGTCCGCTTTGGGCAAGATCGACTATAAATAACCCTGAGGAATGATCATGATTGTTGAAGTTAAAGTCCCCCAGCTTTCCGAATCCGTTTCCGAAGGCACGCTGACCGTCTGGAAAAAGAAAATCGGCGAAGCCATCGCCCGCGATGAAATTGTCGTCGAGATTGAAACCGACAAGGTGGTGCTGGAAGTTCCCGCTCCGGATGGTGGCGTACTCACGGAAATCCTGAAAGGCGACGGCGAAACCGTCACTTCCGACGAACTCATTGCCCGCATCGACACCAGCGCCCAGGCGACCGTCGGCAGCGCGCCTGTTACCGCCC
Source organism: Zoogloeaceae bacterium (assembly GCA_031273565.1). GTDB lineage: Bacteria > Pseudomonadota > Gammaproteobacteria > Burkholderiales > Rhodocyclaceae > Azovibrio. Next base: position 10,843 of record JAISRR010000158.1, read on the forward strand.
CTGCCGCCGCTCCTGTTGCCGCTGCTGCTGTGCCGACTTCTGCGACCCCGGCAGTCAGCCCCGCCGCGCGCAAGATTCTGGAAGAAAAAGGCGTGCCCGCCACCGCAGTAACCGGCACCGGTCGCGGCGGTCGCATCACCAAAGAAGACGCCGCAGGCGCGGGCAAGGTGGTTGCCGCTCCTGCTGCCCCCTCAACCTTGCCGCTGGGCGAAAGGGCGGAACAGCGCGTCCCCATGAGCCGCCTGCGCGCCCGCGTTGCCGAGCGTCTGCTGCAATCCAAAAATGAAAACGCCATCCTGACGACGTTTAATGAAGTGAACATGGGGCCGATTCTGGCGCTCAGAAAACTGTATGGCGAAAAGTTTGAAAAAACCCACGGCGTGCGTCTTGGCTTCATGGGTTTTTTCGTCAAGGCGGTTTCTTCCGCGCTGGAAAAATTTCCCATCCTGAATGCTTCCGTCGATGGCAGTGACATTGTGTATCACGGTTATGTTGATATTGGCATTGCCGTTGGTTCGCCTCGCGGTCTGGTCGTGCCCATTTTGAGAAACGCTTCCGGGTTGTCGATCGCCGACATCGAAAAACAGATCGCCGAATTCGGCGCCAAGGCCAAGGATGGCAAGCTCTCCATCGAAGAACTGACGGGCGGCACCTTCTCCATTTCCAATGGCGGCGTGTTCGGCTCCATGCTCTCCACGCCCATCAT
>JAISRR010000202.1 GCA_031273565.1 Zoogloeaceae bacterium
TCTCGGAACCGAATGGTGGCATTACACCCTGAAAAACGAGCCGTATCCCGGCGCCTATTTCGATTTTCCCGTCGCCGGCGCGCCCGCGGTCGATCCGGCGACACACCGGATGCTTGAAGCGCATGCCGGTGATGCCGACCGGGTGGTGGTCGTGCGCGGAAAGCCCGGAGCCGCCGTCAACAGGGCTGTCGCGCAGGCTTATTCCAGGGTCGGCGGCGCGTGGACGCTGCGCTTTGCCACCGACGCCTGGCTTGGGAAAAACGGCTTCAGGCGGGATAAACGCGAGGGAGACGGGGCGACGCCCGCCGGTGTGTTCACGTTCGGTCGCGCGTTCGGCATCGCCGACGATCCTGGCTCGGCGACGCCCTATACAAAAGTGACCGGGGCCGACGTATGGGTCGATGACCCCGCCTCGAAGTATTACAAGCAATGGGCGCGCGCCGATTACCCGGATGCCGACTGGCAATCCGCCGAACGGCTCGCGGAATACAAAAGCGCGTACCGGTATGCCATCGCGGTGAATTACAAGGTGATGCCCATCGTTCCCGGCAAGGGTTCGGCGATATTCCCGCATGCCGCGACGGGCAGGCCCACTGCGGGCGGCATCGCGGTTCCGGAAGCGGCAATGGTGTTTTTCCTGGGCTTTGTCAGGGAAGGCGACAGAATCGTCCTCACGCCTTTGCCGGAGGATTTTCCGGGCGGCCAAGGGGGCGTCCGCCATGGGAATGATGGGGGTCAGGCCACGATGAACAAACAGGCACAGATCACGATTGATTCCAGTTCGCATGGATTGCGGCGAGCGAAGCGGATCACAACAAAACCAGGCAAAATAGCCGCATGAATCAATCGGGGGTTGGCCCCTATCATTAATACGTACAGGACTTGCGTAGCATGATCAACAAGGAAGCATCCTTTTTGGAACAAGCCAGACAGGCGGTGCAGATCAAGAACGATCTGATGATTTCTGCCCGCAACGCCATGGCGGACGGCAACGCGGCAGCGCAGTTGGGGATGACGGCGCCGCTCCGGACGTTTGATGAACTGGTCGCGGCCCGTTCCAGGGAATATTCGGGAGACGCGCTTTACAAGCAGGTAATCGCGGATGCCGAGGTGGAGCTAAAAACACTGCGCGGGGTGACGGATCCGGGCGGATGTTTCATCGCCGGGACTTTGGTGCATACCAAAGAGGGGCTGAAACCCATTGAGGAAATCAAGGTGGGGGATTATGTGCTCTCCAAGCCGGAAGACGGCAAGGGTGAGCAGGCTTACAAGCGTGTTGCCAAGACCTTGCAATTTGAGGAAAAGGAGGTTTGGTGTGTTGATATACTTCCAAAGTCTGAAAGGGAGCAAGCAAAACGGGAAGGCAGACATCTAAATGAGGATGCTGGTTTTTATTTTGTAGTTACGCCGAATCACCCGTTCTGGGTAAAAGGCTTGGGCTGGACAAGGGCAGATGAACTTTATGCGCGTTATCGGGAAGACGATCCGGGATTCTACCCTGTGGAAGTGGAGCTTGAAAATGGGGAAGCCGGATTGGTTATGCACAACGCAGTGCTTTACAAAACAACTGTAGACCAGGACATTGCCTGGCTTCCGGCATGCGACATCGATGTGGTAGGATGGCATCTTGATCTTGGCAAAAATAGAACATCGGTAGAGCACAGGGGGCAGAGATAGTTCTTCTCGAAAATTCTGGCGCGTTAGACGACACTTTCCGTCGTACGGTCTATAACCTGGAAGTAGAAGATTTCCATACCTATTATGTGGGAACATGTGGAGTATGGGTGCATAATGCCGGCTGTACGGAAACGGCGAAGATATTGGCAAAACTGGGGCTTGACTCCGGCAAGCAAATCCCCGTGTACGCAAAAAATGAAATAATAGGGAACAGATCACGATTGATTCCAGTTCGTATGGATTGTGGCGAGCGAAGTAAATCACACCAAAACCAGGAAAAATAACCACATGAATCAACCGGTGAATTAATTGAGATATGATCCCTATCATTTTTGCGGCCTCTATTATTTTTGCCCGCCCGCCATGACACGACAATTGGCCGCGAATCCCAAAAAATGGAATCCGCTCCGGCAAGGAAACGTCTTTTCGCCATGAAATCAGCCCGCGGAACTTTCCTGTCCATTTTTCTCGCGTTCATTTTGGGCGCGTGCGCCTCATCGTCCCCCGGCAACCATGGCGGCGTGTCGCGCGAATCACATGCCAGGGCGCTCATCAACAAAGGCGTGGCGCTGAGAGAACTGGGAAAACCCGAAGCCGCAATCGCCGCCTACGACCAGCTTGAGGAACGCTTCGGCAAGGAGGATTCTCCGGCGATGCGGGAATTGGTCGCCACGGCGCTCATCAACAAAGGCGCGGCGCTGATGAAACAGGGAAAACCCGAAGCCGCGTTCGCCGCTTATGATCAGGTCGAAGCCCGCTTCGGGCAAGACGAATCGCCCGGGATGCGGGAAATGGTGGAATGCGCGCGTGATGCAAAAAGCAGGCTGCCAGATTCTGAACCCTGAATGTGCATGAAGCGGCCCTGACGCCGGGAAGGTTCTTCGACCCTCCGGGGGCGGGTATCATCCGGCCTTGCTGTCCGCGCGGATCGCCCATGCGGGTGGTGGCGGCAAAACTTTTCCGCTCACACCGCTTTCCGCCCTCCACTTTCCGTCCTGCGCCGCCATGATGATTTTTTTCGCTGTTTACGTTTTCGTCAATATCGGCCTGATCGCCCGCCTTTACTTCGCCCTGCGCGACCCCGGCGTGGCGCCGCCGGTGCGCCTCGGCGTCTGCCTGCTTGCCTTCGCGTGGGCGCTGGCGCTTCCGCTCTCGCGCCTGATCGAAGGCAACGGTTGGGGAGCGAAGGCACTGGCCTTCACCGGCGCGTTCTGGCTGTCGCTCGTGCTCCATGCCCTGCTGGCGTGGGGCGCGCTCGCGCTGGCGCGGGGCATGCTCGGAATTTTTCGCCTCTCCAGCCGCCGCCATTTTCGCAGGCGTGTCATCGCGCCGGAACGGCGGGCGTATTGGCGTCAGGCAAGTTGTGCCGCTATCGCGGGCGCGGCGTTATTGTTGTCCACCGTCGGTTGGGTCAATACCCAATACCCGGTGGCGCGAAAAGTCGAATTGCCCGCGCCCGCCGGCGCCGCGCCCCTGCGAATCGCCGCGCTCTCGGATACCCATCTCGGACGCCTTGCCTCCCCCGAATTTTTTGCCCGCGTAGTCGATGAGATCGAACCGTTTTCTCCCGACATCGTGGTGTTCGCGGGCGATATTCTCGAATATGACTTCGATCCGTCCGATGTCGAGGCGACGGCGGCGGTTCTGCGCCGGCTCAATCCCCGGCTGGGCATCTGGGGCGTGCTGGGCAATCACGAATACATCGGCGGCAGGGTGGAATTGAACAAGCGCATGCTGCGGCAAATCGGCATTCGCATCCTGATCGACGAGGAGGTGGAATTGGAGGGAAAACCCGGCGAGAAAATCCTGCTCATCGGACGCGACGATTTGTCCGGCGAGCGGTCCACGCGGCGCAAACGCAAAACGCTGGACGAAATCATGGCACGCACGCCCAAAACCACAGATGCGCCCATCAGCATTTTGCTCGATCATCAGCCCTGGCATCTGGAAGAAGCGGAAAGCGCGGGGATATCGCTGCAATTCTCCGGCCACACCCACGACGGCCAGCTTTTCCCCCTGAATCTCATCGTCGCCGCGCTGTATGAAAACGCCTACGGCCACTCCACGCGCGGACAGACCCATTACTGGGTTTCTTCCGGCGCGGGCACCGCCGGCCCCAGAGTGAGAACAAGCGGGCGGGCAGAGGTAGTGCTGATCGATCTCGTGGCGCGGCAGGGGCGTTGAAATCATGAAATCAATGAAAGCGCAAAAAGGCCAGAATATATTTGAAGTGATGTTCTTTTTTCTTCTCATCGCTTCCGTGTCTTACGCATATATTTATGTTCACATTAATAGCATTAATAGGGGACAGACCACGATTAAATTTTGGGGTAATCTTTGATGCGTCATCTCTTTCTTGCTTTCGTCCCTTGCCATGTCTCACCGCCTGGAGAATTAATCGTGGTCTGTCCTCTATTATCTCAATTAATCGGGGTCTGACCCCTATTATTTGACCCCTATTATTAATCACTTTGCTCACTCCAAGCTATGCGGGCTAGTCGCTCCTTTGGAGAGAAAATGGAAAAGCGAGGCGCTGCGTTTCCGTGCGGTAAAGGGCTGGTCGTGGCACAAGCGTAGCGTTCCCTCTCCCGCCCTCCGGTCATCCCCGGCAAATCACCTTGCCGACCGCGCCCGGATGTAACCCCATTTGTCCTTCACCCTGACTGCCGCCAAACCATTGGCGGCGAAGCCCCACGCCCCGTCAAAACGCGGCGGAATGACTCCCTCTCCTTTTTCATCAATGTAACCCCATTTATCCTTCACGACGATCCTTGCCAGGCCATTGGCGGAAAAGTCCACCGCATAGTCAAAACGCGGTGGGATGACCTCCTCTCCTTTTTTATTGATGTACCCCCATTTGTCCTTCACCGTAACCACTGCCAGACCATTGGCGGCGAAGGGCCGTGCTTCGTCAAAACGCGGCAGGATGACTTCCTCTCCTTTTTCACTGATGTAGCCCCATTTGTCCCCTGCCATGACCGGTACCAGACCATTGGCGGCGGACTCCCACGCGTCGTCAAAACGCGGTGGGATGACTACTTTTCCTTTTTCATCAATGTAGCCCCATTTGCCCTTCACCTCGACCGCCGCCAGACCATTGGCGGCGAACTCCCCCGCCTCGTCGAAACGCGGCGGGATGACCTCCTCTCCCTTTTCATTGATATACCCCCATTTGTCCTTCACCATGACCACTGCCAGACCATTGGCGGCGAAGTCCATCGCACGGTCAAAACGTGGCGGGATGACTTCCACTCCCTTTTCATCGATATACCCCCATTTGTCCTTCATCTTAACCATTGCCAGACCATTGGCGGAGAAGTTCTCCGCACGATCAAAACGTGGCGGGATGATTTCCTCTCCTTTTTCATTGATGTAACCCCATTTGTCCTTCACCATGACCACTGCCAGACCATTGGCGGCGAAGCCCCACGTCCAGCCAAAACGCGGCGGAATGACTTCCTCTCCTTTTTCATTGATGTATCCCCATTTGCCCTTCACCTCGACCGTTGCCAGACCATTGGCAGCGAAGTGATTCACAGTGTCAAAACGCAGCGGGATAACTTCCTCTCCTTTTTCATCGATGTAACCCCACTTGTCCTTCACCTTGGCCAGTGCCAGACCATTGGTGGCGAAGTCCCACGCATCGTCAAAACGCGGCGGGATGACTTCCTCTCCTTTTCCATTGATATACCCCCATTTTCTCTTCACCTTGACCTTTGCCAGACCATTGGCGGCGAAGTCCCACGCATCGTCAAAACGCGGCAGGATGACTTTCTCTCCTTTTTCATTGATGTATCCCCATTTGCTTTTCACCCTGACCCGTGCCAGACCATTGGCGGCGAAGGGTCGCGTACCGTCAAAACACGGCTCGATCACCCACTCGAATCCCTCAGGGGAAGGTTCCGCCTGCGCCGGGGCGGAAAACGAAAACGACAGGCTCAAGGCAGGGCATACAGAAAGAAAAAAACGGCTGGGTCTCATGGCGCGGCTCCGATGCAGAAAATGCTGGCATGGTAGCACGCTCAGCAAGGAAGCGCGCACCGGGAATAATAGAGGAATAATAGAAATAATAGGGGACAGATGGAATAATAGGGGACAGGAATAATAGGGGACACCCATTAGCCAGCCCGTGTCAAGTGAGTAAAACTCTCTCTCGGCGGCGCCAGCCGCCGATTCCAATCTTTTCCGCTTCGCAGGGTCTGATCCCGCCCGTTTCTTC
>JAISRR010000008.1 GCA_031273565.1 Zoogloeaceae bacterium
GCCTAACGCCTGAGTTAAGCGGCGCGCGTAGCGCGTCCGCTTGGACGAAAAGTTAGACTTATATACAAAAATTCCCTACGGAGCAAGAACGCCGGAAGGGGGGGTTTGAAACAGTGTGACCGTCCGCTACAGCGACGGGTTGGACGGCGCAGCGACTGAATGAAGCGTGCATTGCGTCATCTTCGGTTCACCCCTCAAGTGCTCAGGCGCTGTAATAGAAACCTGCTTCGCTCAGAAAAACGATTGCCACGTAAAGCGCGATGACGCCGCCTGCCGAGATGCAATAGTGATACGCCAACGGATCCTGATACCACTGGTACGCTCCATAGATCAACTGACAGAGCGCCGGGATCCACAGAACGCAAAAGAGAGCTATGCCTACAAGTATTCCGCCCATCAGGATTAGCGCCGGTACCCAAATGTTGAACATGTGCAGCAACAGCATTGGCGCAAAGTACCAGACAAACCCGACCGCGAGCGCGATCAGAACCCAGTAGTGCTTGAAGAATTGTGACCTGGTCATGATCGGATGCAGGGCTAACGTACAGTATACACCTTAGCAGGTGTATACTCGATTATCGAAGGTGTATAACAACAAAAATTCATAACTATCATCCTGATTTTCAACCATTTTCAGATTTTATCATGACCACCAACACCACACCGCCTCCCAAGTTGCTCGATCAGGTACGGGAACGCTTAAGGCTCATGCACTATAGCATAAGGACAGAGCAGCAGTATGTCCAGTGGGTGCGGCGTTTTATTCTTTTTCATCACAAGCGTCATCCTGTCGAAATGGGCGCGGCTGAGGTGGAGGCGTTTTTGACGCATCTGGCTGTTGAGGAGCAGGTGGCGGCAGCAACGCAGAATCAGGCTTTGTCGGCCTTGCTTTTTTTGTACCGGGAAGTGCTGGGCGTCGATCTTCCCTGGCTGCAAAACGTGGTGCGGGCCAAGCGTCCGGCGCGTTTGCCGGTGGTGTTGACGCGGCGCGAGGTGGCGGCGGTGCTCGACCGTATGCAAGGGACGCATGGCCTGATGGCGCGGCTGCTGTATGGAACCGGGATGCGCTTGATGGAATGTGTGCGCTTGCGGGTCAAGGATGTGGATTTTGAGCGGACGGAAATTCTGATTCGTGACGGCAAGGGCGGCAAGGATCGCGTCACGATGTTGCCGCAGAGTTTATCCGCTCCGTTGCAGGCGCATTTGCAAACGCGGCGGCGGCTCTATGACGATGATTTTGCCAAAGGGATGGCCGGGGTTTATTTGCCGGACGCGCTGGCGCGCAAGTATCCTGAAGCGGCAACGGATTGGGGCTGGCAGTATGTTTTTGTGGCGGGCGGTTATTCGGTCGATCCGCGCAGCGGCAGGGAACGGCGGCATCACATGGATGAAAAGCTGTTGCAGCGGGCGATGAAAAAAGCGGTTCTGGCCGCCGCTATCGTCAAACCGGCCACGCCCCACACGTTACGGCATTCTTTCGCCACGCATCTGCTGGAAGGGGGCTATGACATTCGTACCGTACAGGAGCTTTTGGGGCACGCGGATGTCTCCACTACCATGATTTATACCCACGTTCTGAACAAAGGCGGGCGGGGCGTCGCCAGTCCTCTGGATAGTCTTTGATGAATTTCATGTGGAACCCGCTTGCGCAGGCTCATTTCTGGACGAAAAATTGTCGTTCCTCATGCATTTCCGTTCGCGTGTAAAACCGGCTTTACGGCGGAAATCAGATAATTCACGCTAACGTCATTCCCCAGTCGATGGTTTTTCGTGAGCGGGTTGTAACTCAGGCCGGTGGGGGACTCCGGTTCCAGACCGGCGGCGCGGCAATAGCGGGTCAGTTCCGAGGGTTTGATGAAGCGCGCGTAATCGTGGGTGCCTCTGGGCAGGAGATTGAGCAGGTATTCTGCGCCAAGGATGGCGAACAGGTAGGCTTTCGGGTTGCGGTTCAGCGTGGAGAAAAAGGCGACGCCGCCGGGTTTGAGCAATTGCCGACAGGCGCGGATGGCGCTCGCGGGGTCGGGTACGTGTTCGAGCATTTCCAGGCAGGTGACGACATCGAAAGCGCCCGGCGCTTCGGCGGCCATCTGTTCAGCGGAAATTTGCCGGTAATCGACTTCCAGACCGCTTTCCAGCAGGTGCAGGCGGGCGACGCCCAGAGGCTTTTCGGCAAGGTCGATGCCGGTCACGCGCGCGCCGCGCGCTGCCATGCCTTCCGCGAGCAATCCGCCGCCGCAGCCGATATCAAGGACATTTTTCCCGGTAAGGGCAACCCGGTTCCCGATCCAATCGAGGCGCAGGGGGTTGATGTCGTGCAGGGGGCGGAATTCACTCTCCGGGTCCCACCAGCGGTGGGCGAGCGCTCCGAATTTGGCAAGTTCTCTGGGGTCGGCGTTGGTCATGATGGCGTGAAAAAAATGGCAAGGCAGGGCAGGATGCGCCATGGCGCGGAAAATAGGTGTTTAACCCCGCATCACCTGCAAATAGCACCACATTGTGTGGATGGTTCCCGGCATGCGCTGCTTCATGTACGGAGCAGGGATGTTATCTTATCCCCACAATTTATCAATCAGTTTCCCTGGCCAATTTAACCCGGTCCCGGATCGGCGAAACTGAACTTTGCAGGAATGGTCTATGAATAGGTGTTGAACGCAATCCTTGTCGTCTTCCCGACAAGTTGCCCTACAAGTCTCGTCGAAAAATCATAACCCGTTGTTTATAAACTGATAAATATTCAGGCATAACGCTTGCTGTTGGTTCTGCACTCATTTTCGGGAGCCTTCAAAGTGGACTTGCCTGTTCTTTCCCATGTCGCGCCCACTGCGTCCTCCGGGGGAGGCGCCGCTGGTGGATGCGGGACAGCGCCCGATGCGCTCGCGCACCTGCCCGACCACATCCGCGCCAGGGTGCAGGATCATCCCTGCTACTCGGAAAAGGCGCACCATTATTTTGCCCGCATGCACGTTGCCGTTGCGCCTGCCTGTAATATCCAGTGCAATTATTGCAATCGCAAATACGATTGCACCAATGAATCCCGTCCCGGCGTGGTCTCGGAATTGCTGACGCCGGAGCAGGCGGTCAGGAAGGCGCTGGCGGTTGCGGCGAGCATTCCGCAAATGACGGTGCTGGGCATTGCCGGACCGGGCGACCCGCTCGCTAACCCGGAACGCACGTTTGAGACTTTTCGTCAGCTTTCCGCCAAAGCGCCGGATATTAAATTGTGCGTGTCGACCAACGGGCTGAATTTGCCGCACTACGCGGATGAAATCACCCGGCACAACATCGACCATGTGACCATCACCATCAACTGCCTTGACCCGAAAATCGGCGCGAAGATTTATCCGTGGATTTTCTGGAACAACCGTCGCATCCGTGGCGAAGCAGCTGCCGCGATTTTGATCAGGCAGCAGCAAAAGGGTCTGGAAATGCTCACGGCACGGGGCGTTCTGGTGAAAGTAAATTCGGTGCTGATTCCCGGTGTCAATGATGAACACCTGAAAGAAGTCTCCAAAGTGGTGAAGGCCAGAGGCGCTTTTTTGCACAATGTCATGCCTCTGATTGCGGAAGCCGAACACGGTTCATATTACGGCATAATGGCGCAGCGCAGCCCGACAGCGGCGGAATTGCAAGCCTTGCAGGATGAGTGCGCGGGCGATATGGCGATGATGCGCCATTGTCGCCAGTGCCGGGCGGACGCCGTGGGGATGTTGGGTGAAGACCGGGGCGCGGAGTTTACGCTGGACAAGCTCGATGCCTTGAATGTCGACTATGAATCAGCCATGAGCCGCCGCAAGGAAGTCCGCTCCGCCATCATTGAGCAGTTGGAAAGCAAGCGGGAAATGCGCGGGTTGCTGGCGACGAACGAATTGGCGAATGGCATTAGGGATAGTGAAGAAAGCGCGCGGCTATCCAGCATGCCAACACCCTCCAGCAGATCGCGTTCAATACTGATGGCGGTCGCAAGCACAGGTCACAATCTCATCAATCAGCATTTTGGTCATGCCAGGGAATTTCTGGTGTATGAAGTTTCAAATGCTGGAGCGCGTTTTATCGGACATCGCAAAACGGATTTGTATTGCAGCGGCAACGGGCAATGTGGCGACGAAGACGGCGGCGTGTCCGCAGAAACCACGCTGGAACGCACCATTGCTGCGTTGGAGGGCTGCGAAGTCGTGCTCTGTTCAAAAATCGGGTACGAACCCTGGAGCCGTCTGGAACAGGCGGGCATACAGCCGAATGGCGAACACGCGATGGAGGAAATCGAAGCGGCGCTCTGTTCCGTGTATGGCGAAATGGAGGTTGCTGGAAAACGCGCCGGCAAATCCGCAGACAACCCCGCCAGCGCAGCCAAAGCTGCCTGAAACAGGGAGAAAAACCATGGCGCTCTCCATTACCGAAACCTGCGTCAATTGCTGGGCCTGCGTGGAGGTCTGCCCCAATCAGGCCATTTATCAGGACGAACCGGTTTTCGCCATTGACCCGGATCAATGCACCGAATGTGTCGGCGAATTTGCAGAAGCGCAATGCGCGGCCATTTGCCCCATCGAATGCGCCATCGTTGATGAACTGGGTTTGCCCTTGAATCCACTGGGCAGCCTCACCGGCATTCCCGTAGAGAAATTACGTGCGCTCGCAAAAGTGGAGGGCGAAGTTGGCTGTGAGGTTGGCTGCGAGGTTGGCTGATAATGGCGCACATCACCTTTCTGGCAGAACCGTTGCGGATACGCCGCCCGCTGATTTAATGAGGAATCAACATGCCAAAAGCCAAAGTCACCTTTGCCGACAATGGCGTCACCGTTACCGTCTCCGCCGGAACACGGTTGATTGAAGTCTCCGAACAGGCGGGTGCGTCTATCGTCTACGGTTGCCGCGAGGGTGAATGCGGGACCTGCCTGATCAAAATTGTTTCCGGCGGCGAAAATCTCGCTGAAGCCTCGGTGCTGGAAGACGAGGTGCTGAAAAACATGCTCGCCCATCGTGACCAGCGTCTGGCTTGTCAGGCGCAAGTTCTGGGCGGTGAAATCATCGTCAAGCCCCTGACCTGACCGCGTATGACCACGCCTGACTCTCGCGCCGAACGTGCAACAGGCGCCTACCTTGGGCTAGCGGTAGGGGACGCCCTGGGCGCGACCGTGGAATTCCTCACGCCCGGGGAAATACGGCGCAATTTCGCCCGCGAAGGGGGCGAACACAAGGAAATCATCGGAGGGGGCTGGCTCCACCTGAAAGCCGGTCAGATCACGGATGACACCGCCATGTCTTTGGCGTTGGGCGAGGCCATTCTTGCCAGCGGCGGCAAAGTCAAGGCGCTGACCGCCGCCCATGCCTTCGACAGTTGGATGCGAAGCAAGCCGATCGACATCGGTAACACCGTGCGCCGCAATCTCATTCTCTTTCGTCAAACGGGCATCCCGGAAGCGCCGGTCAGCGAACACGACGCAGGCAACGGCGCGGTGATGCGCCTGTTGCCCGTGGCGCTGCTCACCGTGGGGCGGGACGAAGCGGAAATCGTCGCCGCCTTCAAGGCGCAAGCGCACGTCACCCACAACAATCCCCTTTCCGATGCGGGCGGTCTTTGCCTGATTCACCTGGTGCATATCGCCCTGCAATCCGGCACATGGAACGCGCTGAAAGCAGAAGCCAGGGCGCTCGAATCCCGGTACCCGGAATACGCCTGGAGCACGACACGACGGCAGGAAAATCCCAGTGCTTACGTGGCGCATACCCTGCAGGCCGTATTTCAGGCGTTTTTTGCCACCGACAGCTTTGAATCCTGCCTCATCGATGTCGTGAACCGGGGCGGCGATGCCGATACTACCGGCGCCATCGCCGGTGTTCTGGCTGGCGCATGGTACGGCAGGCGCGGCATCCCCCCACGTTGGATAAACGCACTGGATAGAAGCATCGTCCGTCGCTGCGTAGAACAGGCGGAACGCTTGACCTGTTTGAGTTGAAATGTCCGCGCTTGCGCTCGAACCGTGGTCGCTTCTGCTTGTGGATGACCCTCGGTCAACAGCACCTTCGCGCTCAGCGCCTCAAACGAGTAGCCGCGTCCTGGCTGGTTCATCACCCGGATCAGGCTGTTCAGGCGCTCCGTGCAGGCGTTCGTCACCGGATGCTCGAAGTGGTTGAGTCACCGCTGCCGCCGGGCAAAGCCCGATCATTTGCGCGAAGACGACGTTGTTATCCCGGATGCCCTCCTTGATGAGCGCCGGGGGGGTGAGGTCGATAAGGTGGATGTGCTCATGATTTTTCTCCCGTTGGTTCACCCAGAAACGCCGCCTTGTGTCGGGCGAAAGTTTCCAGTCCGCCTTTAACCGCCTGCACCACGGCGCGGGGGGTGATGGTGGCGCCGGCAAACTGGTCGAAGTCGCCGCCGTCTTTTTTTACCGCCCAGCTTGCCGCGTTCGCTGCATCCAGAGCCTTGCCGCTAAAGCCGTTGGCCCAGTCGCTTTTGGCGATGTCGATTTTGTCGCCCAGTCCCGGCGTTTCCGTGTGCTTCAGGATGCGCACGCCGAGCACGCGCCCCGCTTTATCAAGCGCCATCAGGATGATGATTTCGCCGCCATAGCCTTTGCCAGTCACTTTGAACACCACGCCCTTGACCGTCTCGCCCTGCCGCGCCCGATAGACCTGCAAGGGCTTATCCGCGCCCAGGTCGATTTCGGCGCTATCCGCGAGCAGATTGTTATCGGCAAAACCTTCGGGCAAGACCTGCGTCAGCAAAGCGCGCAAATCCCTGGCTTCGGCGGCTTCAATGGCGGCCTGCGTGGCGCGGGAAGCCCAGGCGAGCGACGCGGAAGCCAGCAGCGTGATCATGCCCAACAGCAAGGGTTGATAGAGGGGATGCGCCTTGAATTTTTCGAATTCCATCTCAAGCCCCCTTACCGGCATCCGCCGCAACCGCAGGAACCACTTTGGGACGCCCCGACCAGGTGCGCCCCAGAATGCGCGGCTTGATATAACGGTCGATAATCGGCGTGAGCGCATTCATGAACAGAATGGCGAAGGCGACGCCTTCGGGATAGCCGCCGAGGGTGCGGATCATCCAGGTCAGCAGCCCGACGCCCAGACCAAAAATGAGTTGCCCCGCGCCGGTTGTCGGCGAGGTGACGTAATCGGTGGCGATAAAAAACGCCCCCAGCAGCAAAGCCCCGGAACAGAGGTGAGTGCTGGCATCCAGATGGCTTTCCGGCGCGAGGGCGTGGGCGATCAGGGCAGGCGTCAGCACGCCCGCCAGCACGCCCAGAGGCGCTTGCCAGCGAATTACCCGCATGAACAGCAGAAAAATGCCGCCCGCCAGAATCAGGAACGCAGAAGATTCGCCCAGACTGCCCGCCCGTACGCCCAGCCATGACAGTTGTGGCGCGTGTCCCGCCGTGAGCGCCTGCGCCAGATTGATGCCACGGGTAAGTTCCGTTTTGGCGTAGCCGAGCAGCGAGGCGCTGGTCATCGCATCCGGCAGGGGCGTTTGCCCCAGGGTGATGTGCAGGGCAGCAATAAAATCCGGCGCGGGCAGCGGGGTGAGCGGTAGCGGCGTCACCCAGGCGGTGAGTTGCAGGGGGAAGGAAATCAGCAACGCCACCCGCGCCACCATCGCCGGGTTGAAGACGTTTTGCCCCAGACCGCCAAACACCTGCTTGCCGATGACGATGGCGATAAATGCGCCCAGCACGCCCACCCACCACGGCGACCAGGGCGGCAGGGTCATCGCCAGCAACCAGCCGGTGAGCAGCGCCGAGCCATCATTCAGGGTGTGCCCCGGCGCTTTCTGCCCCATCAGGCGCAGGCTCATGAATTCAAAGCACAACGCGGAGATGAGCGTCGTCAGCCACAGAAAAAAGGCAGGCCAGCCATAGAGCCAGAAGCCGAACAGCGTGGCAGGCGTCAGCGCCACCAGCACCAGCAGCATGGTGCGCCGGATTTCGCCCCCGCCGTGGGTGTGTGGCGAGGCGAAGGTGCGGATGGCGTGGTAATCGGCGCTCATGCTGTTGCGCCTTCGCGGGTCGATTCGGCAACAACCGCTTCCGCCGCCGAAGTTTTGGCGCTTGCGGTTGCTGCGGCCGCCGCGCGCTCTGCCTTGCGGCGGGCGGCGATGGCGGCTTTTTCGCGGGCTTCCTGCGCCAGTCGTTCGCGGCGCGCCGTTGCCAGTTTTTTTGCCGCCTCGGCGCGCAGTCTGGCGCGGTCTTCCGCCGCCAGCGCACCCTTGGCGTGGGCGAAATACTGCACCAGCGGAATATGCGCCTGGCAAACGTAGGCGCAGCAGCCGCAGGCAATGCAATCCTTGAGACCGAGTTTCACGGCCCCCTTCAAGTCGTCGGCCTGAATATGGCGCGCCATTTCCAGTGGCAGCAACCCGATCGGACAGACCCGCGCGCAACTGCCGCAGCGGATACAGGCTTCCTCATTGTGGTCGGCAACTTCCGCCCCGCTCAGCGCCAGAATGCCGCTCGTGCCCTTGACCACGGGCACGCGGGCGTGCGGCAGCGACATGCCCATCATCGGGCCGCCCATAATCAGGCGGGCGGGGGCGGATGCCATGCCGCCCGCGAAGCGCAACACTTCCTCAACCAGCGCGCCGACGGGCGTCACGATATTGCCGGGATTCCTGAGCGCGCCGCCATTGACCGTCAGCAGCCTCGACACCAGCGGTCGCCCAAGCCGCAGCGCGTCATGCAGCGCCTTTGCCGTGCCGACGTTATGCACCACAACGCCGACCTCGGCGGGGAGCGCCCCGGCAGGGATTTCCCTGCCCGTGAGCGTCAGCACCAACTGTTTCTCCGACCCCATCGGGTAACGCGCCGGAATGTCGCGCACGCTCACCTCCCCGTAAGGCGCGGCGGCAAGCCGCATGGCGGCGATGGCTTCCGGCTTGTTGTTTTCGATGCCAACGAGGGCTTCCTTTGCGCCGGTCACATGCAGCATCAGGCGGATGCCGTAGACGATGGCATCCGCCTCGTCTCGCATCAGACGGTCGTCGCAGGAAAGGTATGGCTCACACTCGCCGCCATTCATGATGAGCGTCGTCACGCCCGCCTTGCGCGACGAAGAAAGCTTCAGGGCGGAAGGGAAGGTCGCCCCGCCCATGCCCACCAGACCAGAGGCGGCAATACGGCTGCTGATGACATCCGGCGCAAGACAAAACGGATCAGCACAGGCTTCCAGCGCCTCGCTCCAGCGATCCTCGCCATCGGCTTCCAGCGTTACCGCCAGCACCGGCAGACCGGAAGGGTGGGGCGCGGGGATGTCGCCTATCGCCGCGACGACGCCGGAAGTCGGTGCGTGAATGGCGGCGGAAAACGGCCCCTGCGGGTTGGCCAGCACGTCGCCTTTTTTCACCTTCTGTCCCACCAGCACCGTCGGCAGGGCTGGCGCGCCCAGATGCTGCGCCAGCGAAACATACAGACGCTCCGGCGTCGGCATGATGCGTGTGGCGGCATCGGCGGCGGGGCGTTTGTGATCTTCCGGGTGGATACCCCAGGACAGACCGAATAATTTTTCCATCAACCCCATATCAATCTCTCAGGCGACAGGCAAAGGTCGGGGCATCACCCAGTGCGGCAGGGTGACGGGAACCGGATTGAGCGTAATCGCCTCGGTCGGGCAATGCTCGACGCAGGCGGCGCAGCCGGTGCAGGCTTCTTTCAGGACGTTGTGGATCTGTTTGGGCGCGCCCAGAATGGCGTCTGTCGGACAGGATTTAAGGCAGCGACAGCAGCCGATGCACAAATCCTCGGCAACCAGAGCGAGCTTCGGCCCTTCGTCGGCAACGCCGGCAAGGTCAAGGCTCACGCCCAGTTTTTCCGCCAGCGCCTGCGCCAGCGCCTTGCCGCCGGGCGGACAACAGGTGGGCGGGGCATTGCCGGCGACGATGGCGGCGGCAGCGCCCGAACAGCCGGGAAAGCCGCATTGCCCGCAGTTGGTGCCGGGCATCAGCGCCTCGATTTCCGCGACATTGGCGTTGGCTTCCACCGCCAGAAAGCGTCCGGCGATACCCAACGCCAGCCCCAGCGCGGCGCCCAGCATGGTCAGGCTGAAAATGGCGGTGATCATTCCGTCTCCCCTAAACGCTCAAGCCGGAAAAGCCCATAAAGGCCAGTGCCAGCAAGCTGATGGTGATAAAGGCAATCGGTGCGCCGGAAAAGGCGGCGGGCACTCGCGCCACGGCAATGCGTTCGCGCAGTCCGGCGAAAATCATCAGCACCAGCGTGAACCCCACAGCAGAGCCGAAGGCGTAAGCAATGCTCCAGAAAAAGCCGTAACTTTGTTGCACATTCAAAAGCGAAATGCCGAGCACGGCGCAATTAGTGGTAATCAGCGGCAGATAAATGCCCAGCGATTGATAAAGACCGGGGCTGGTCTTCCTGATGAACATTTCGGTGAATTGCACCACCGAGGCAATCACCACAATGAAGGCGAGAATCCGCAGGTAAGCCAGCCCCAGCGGCATCAAGAGCCAGTGTTCCAGCATCCAGGTCGCGGCGGCGGCAAGGGTCAGCACAAAAGTGGTCGCCATGCCCATGCCGATGGCGCTGTCCAGACTTTTGGACACGCCCATGACCGGGCACAAGCCCAAAAACTTGATGAGCACCACGTTATTGACCAGCGCGGTGGAAATCAGGAGAAGCATCAGTTCGCTCATGGCGTGGCGGTAGCCGTTACAGGAATGAGGACAACATTGCAACGGTCATGCCAGTCACCTTGCGACAAAGCAAATTACGCCACGCACCGCGCTGTGCTGCGCTTTGTCGGGGCAGGCACCAGAATGGTGCGAAACGAATTTGTCGTAAACCCGACAGAGCACTCTGTTTGATAGCCGCCAAAGCACGATGAGAGGGGGGAAACCGCAGCTCGGAATGCGTTTCACCATTCCGATGCCTGCCGCCGGTTTGTCGGCGGCAGGCATCGGGTGTGTGCATGGCGTGGGGTTAATAACAGCAGGGCATGAAACCTGCTTGAAAAAAAGCGCCCTCAAGCGAGTCCTGTCGGAGCCACGATCCATGTCCACCAAGCCGCCTGCTTCACCTTCCCTGCGTAACGCCTATTTACCGCTTGAAGTATTTCGGCAGGCGGTCGCTCAGGCCGATGTCGCCATTTCCATCACCAACCTGGACGCCGACATCATTTATGTGAATGAAGCTTTTTCGCGCGTCACGGGTTACGGCGTGCTGGAATCCATCGGGCAAAACGAGTCCATGCTTTCCAGCCATGCCACGCCGCACGCGGTCTATGGCGAGATGTGGACGGCGCTGATGGCGGGCAAACCGTGGACGGGGCGGCTCTTGAACCAGCGCAAGGGAGGCGAACAATTCCTGGCGGAACTGACCATTACGCCGGTGCTGGATGCTGGCGGCAACACCCTGTATTACCTGGGGATGCAACGCGATGTTTCCGATTTGCATCGTCTGGCGCTACAGGTGAAGAACCAGAAAACCCTGATTGAATCCGTCATCGACAATGCGCCGGTGGCGCTGGCTTTACTGGATGCTGACGGGCAGGTGCAGCTTGATAATCAGGAATACAAGCGTTTGAGCGCCTTGCTGGATACCAATGCGCCTGCCATGCTGCTTCTGGAAAAACTGCAACCCGACTGGCGAGACCGCATGCTGGCGGCAAAAAACAAGGATGTCGGCGAAGGAAAGCGCGTGGCGGACAAGCTGCTGGCGGTGGGTTTTTCCACCCGCGAAGTCCGCATTGACCGTCCTGGCAGCGCCGCGCCGCGCTGGTTTTCCTGTGCGGCGCTACCGATCGCCGTGCAGGATGAGCGCACCGATGATTTTTATGCGCTCGCCCCCCACACCTACCTGTTGCTGGTGGTCAGTGATGTGAGCGCCCTCAGACGTGGGCAGGAAAAGGCGCGACTTGCCACCCTGCGCGCCCTGATGGTCGAAGAAGAACACGCCGCCGCCTTGCGCGAAAGCCTCTCTGCCGCGCTCTTTCGTCTGGAGGGGCCGTTAAATGTCATGGATTCCATCGAGCATGTGCTGCAACACCGCGAACCGGGCATGGCGGAAGGTTTGCACGCGGCGCTGAAGGATGGGCGCACCCATCTCGAAAGTCTGCGCCAACTGATTCCGCAAGGTTGTCAGGAAGCCATGTCGCCCGTCAATCTGAACGAGGCGCTGCGCGATGTCCTCGACGTGTGCACACCGCGCCTGCTTGCCAACGGCATCAGTATCCATTGGCAGCCTGACGCCGTGCTGCCTGCGGTTCTGGGGCGACCCATGCTGCTGCGCTCGCTGTTCAAGGCGCTGCTTGATAACGCCATTGACGCGCTTTCCATGCGCGGCTGGAAGGAACGCGAAATCAGCATTGTCACCAGTCGCGCGAAAGGACAGGCGCAGGTCAGCATCGACGACAGTGGGCCGGGCATTCCCGCCGAACTGCGTTTCAAGGTTTTTGAGCCTTTCTTTACGACCCGGGGTACGCAGAACGGTCATTTGGGCACCGGGCTGGCGCGTGCGCAGGAAGCAGTCGCCGGACATGGCGGCATTCTGGATTTGCTTGAAGCGCCGGGTGGCGGTTGCCGCGCCCGGGTGGAACTACCGCTGGCGGAAAACAATATTGAAGAACACGCCGAGAATCGGGAGTACGTCCATGAGCACGCATGATGAATTGTTGAGCAATTGCGCGGCGGGCATGCACGTCTGCGACGCGCATCACCTGCAACTGGCGCACATGGACGCCCTGTATGGCGTGAGTCAGGTGATTTCCCACTCGCTGGATTACCGCGAAACCATCCATGAGGTACTGCGTATTCTGGATGAATCCGCCAATCTGGGGCGGGGGTTGGTGAGCGTACTGGAGCCGGACGGTAGCCTGCTCGTACAGCTTGTGCACGGTGCACAACCGGAACAGTTTGAATCGGTGCGTTATCAGTCCGGCGAGGGCATCATCGGCTTTGCCATGGAAAAAGACCGCACCATCATCCTGCAACGCCTGGGGGACGACAAACGCTTTACCAACAAAATCGGCATCTACGAGCCGCTGCTTCCCTTCATCGCCGCACCCATCAAGGTCGCAGGCAGCCTGCGCGGCATTCTCGCCGTACAACCGCAAAGCGAAGACGACGCCTGGCTGGAAGATCGCGCCCGCTTTCTGGAAATGATTGCCAATTTGATTGGACAAAGCCTGCGCCTTTCCCTGCAAGTGGAACAGGAAAAACGCTCGCTGGAAGAGGAGCGCGACCTGCTGCGTCGCACGGTGCGTTACCAGCATGGCTTTGATAGCGTGGTGGGGCACTCCGCCATCATGCGGCGGGTCTTCGAGCAGGTGCGTCTGGTTTCCAAATGGAATACCACGGTGCTCATCCGGGGCGAAACCGGCACCGGCAAGGAACTCATCGCCAACGCCATTCACTACAATTCTCCTCGCGCCCGTGGCCCGCTGGTCAAACTGAACTGCGCCTCGCTGCCGGAAACCCTGCTCGAATCCGAACTCTTCGGGCACGAGCGCGGCGCCTTCACCGGCGCGATCGGCTCCCGCAAAGGGCGCTTCGAACAAGCCGATGGCGGCACCCTGTTTCTCGACGAAATCGGTGAAATTTCCCCCGCCTTTCAAGCCAAACTGTTGCGCGTCTTGCAGGAAGGCGAATTCGAGCGCGTTGGCGGCAACCGCACCATCAAGGTCGACGTGCGCATCATCGCCGCCACCCATCGTAACCTGGAAAGCGCCGTCGATGCGGGCGACTTCCGCGAAGACCTGTTTTATCGCCTGAACGTCATGCCCCTCTACCTGCCGCCCCTGCGCGAACGGGTGGAAGACATCCCCGACATTTGCCAGCACCTGCTGGCCAAAATTGGCGGCGCGCAAAAACGCAAACTCACCATCAACGATGCCGCCGTGCGCAATCTGGCGCGTTACGAATGGCCGGGCAACGTGCGGGAACTGGAAAACTGTCTGGAACGCGCGGCTGTACTCTCCGAGAACGGCGTCATCGACAGCGGCATGATTCTCCGGTTTCCCCAACGTGAACGCAGTCCGGAAAACACCCGCCTCGTCGCGACCAATGCGGCGACAACGAGCGCCTCCCGTGTCCCGTTGTCCCCGGCGCATTCCGCTTCCACTGCGGAGATGCCCGCGTCCGGCAATACGGACGACATCAGCAACACCGACGATGCCAGTCTTTCCGAGCGCGAGCGGGTTATTACCGCGCTGGAACAGGCGGGCTGGGTGCAAGCCAAAGCCGCGCGCCTGCTCAACATGACGCCGCGCCAGATTGCCTATCGCATCCAGACGCTCAATATCGAGTTAAAGCAGATTTAATTAACTTTTCCCAACGAGGTGCGCCATGCCCAAACCCAAAAAACATGTACTCGTCTGCCTGCAAGAGCGTCCGCCCGGACATCCACATGGTTCCTGCCGGGCGAATGGCAGCGCCGAGGTTTATCAGGTGTTTTCAGAGGAATTCCAGAAGCGCAATCTCTGGGCTTCCGGTTATCTGCTGACCAGCACCGGCTGTATGGGACCATGCCATCTCGGACCGACGGTCGTGGTTTATCCTGACAACATTATGTATGTTGGCGTCAAGGTCGAAGATGTGCCAACGCTTATCGACGAACACCTGATGTTCGGCGAGCCGGTGCGACGCCTGCTGGCTCCGGCAGAGGTCTGGTGAGGGGGCTGCGGCTCCCTCCCCCGAGGGAGCTGTCCCGAAGGGACTGAGGAGGTGGTTTGTAAGGTGGAAGTCCGAGCTACGCTTGTTCTTGCTACTCGCCTTGCAGTAAATCGTTGCCGCGTATAAGATTGCATCAATATATACGCTTTAACGAATAAAATGCCATCAATCAAATCGCCATCCCGCATACGCAACCCGCAAACCCTCGCCGCCTTGGGCAAGCAGTTACGCCATGTCCGCGAAACAGCGGGCTTGGCGCAGGGGCGGGTGAAAGACATGCGTCAGGGCACCGTTTCCAAAATCGAGAATGGTCTTGAAGTCACGCTGGATAGCTTCATCACCTACGCCACTTCACTCGGTCTGGAAATTGCGCTGGTTCCCATCGGACAGGCGGCTGTGTTGCAGGCAGGGCGCTCGGTCGGTCGTTCGGCACCCGTAGACCTGCTGGATGAGTTCGACTATTTGAGGGATGGGCAATGAGCGTGCAATCTCTGGAAGTTCGTCTGGGTGATGTGCGGGTCGGGCATCTGACGCATTATCCGGACGAGAAAACGATTTTTGCCGTTGATGAAGCGTACATCGGCATGGGTTCCGCGCGCCCCATCTTGTCGCTGTCTCTGGCACGCCCCAACGATGACGCCGCAAGCGAGGAACTTTTGCGCGATGAGCGTCACAAATCAGCATCGGTCAAAGCGCCGCCCTTTTTCTCAAACCTGCTGCCCGAAGGCGGCTTGCGAACCCGCATCGCGCAAAGCCTGAAAGTCCATGAGGAGCGCGAATTTCTGCTGCTGGCGGCGCTAGGCGCTGACTTGCCCGGCGCGGTCATCCTGAATCCAGCCGATACGCCGGAGTATCTGCGCTTCAAGCGGGGCGCGGCAAACGTAAGCACAAGCGATGAAGCTTCGCCGCTGAAATTCTCGCTCGGTGGGATGCAGATGAAATTCTCCATGCTGCGTCAAGGTGAGCGCTACACGCTCAACATGGGCACCCAGTTGGGCAACTACATCGTCAAACCGCCATCACGGGACTTTGCCGCCTTGCCGCGCGTTGAAGCGGCGACGATGGAAACTGCGCGTGCTGTCGGCATTGATGTCCCCGAAGTGTTGTTGCTGCCGCCCGAACAAATTGACGGTCTGCCCGACATGGGCGCTTATCCGCAAGGCGAAGCGTTTTATGCGATACGCCGCTTTGACCGTTCAGAGGATACAGGGGGTGGGCGTATCCACGCCGAAGACTTCGCACAGGTTTTTAACCTGCGTCCGTCCCAGAAATACGGGCGCGTGAATTACGAAATGATTGCCCAAACCCTCCTGCGCTACGCTGGCGGTCTCTCCGACCTGAAGGAGATGGCACGTCGCCTCGCCTTCAATGTACTCATCGGCAACGGTGACGCGCACATCAAGAACTGGTCGCTCATCTACGATAACCCGACACGCCCACGTCTTGCCCCTGCCTACGACCTCGTTTCCACGGTGGCTTACACCACCCATGACACCTCGATTGCCCTCAACATGGCAGGTGTCAGGCGCTTCGATGCGATTACGCTGGACACTTTCGCCGCCTTATTTGCACGGATAGGGCTGCATGACCGGATTCAGGAAGAAATGCTGGCAGAGGTTCGCGCCACGATAAAGCGGGTGAGGGCGGCTTGGGAAAGCAGTTTTGCGGCGGCAAGTGTTCCTGATGATTTGGTGCGAAAGGTTGCGGCGCACATTGGGGGGAGTTCGTTGGTTGGATAAACGGGTAATGGGGGCTGCCTCCGTTTTTTCGTGGCAGAGGTTTGGCGATGGGAGTGGTTTTGTAGGGGCGATTTGCAGTTGCCTGCCGGTGGTGGTGCGCGATGAATTGCCAAGTGATGGAATGGTGAAGCGCATTCCACCATATGATGTACGGGCTACACTCTCAGATTGAGCAACAAACGGGGCAGGAAATGCCGCAGACGCTTCATTGTCAGGGTTCGATTGAGTCTGTGCCGCCAGCCTTTCGCATCCGGTTCGGGTGCATGGAGACAAGCTTCTTCTGCTCGTACTGCCAGCGCCAGTACCGCCGCGCAGTTGGCGCGCACCAACGTCGCATAGAAATCCTGTTCCACCGTATGCGGCAG
>JAISRR010000103.1 GCA_031273565.1 Zoogloeaceae bacterium
CACTTCATCCCGCAACGGGCCATCGGCTACCAATCCCCCATCGATGCCCTCAAATCATGGTATGCTCAACATCCTGATCTGTTTGTTAAACAGGTTTATAAACAGGCGGAACTTGACAAATATGTGACGATAGTGATACCACGATAAAAGCTACCCACAAGAAGAGGAGATGTCGATATTTCTTCATTTCAGGTGTAAGTTTTTCAATTTTGCACGGAATGAATACATTAACAATGGATGATAAACCTGAAATCAATAAATGTCAAATAAATTTCAAAGCAAATGGCTTTTCCAACGGGAGAGCATATTTCGTATGGTTACTTGGAAATTCCCGTTCGTTTTTTATTACGAAAATAATCTACCATACATCCAAATACTCCGTAACAAAATGCCCAGATTATACCGTTGATTACTTCAACAAGTGCATATTGTATTGGATCGGAGGAAACTTCAATTCCTCGAACGATCCCAAATCTGACAGCAAGCTGAAATCCAGGCGGCTTGTGTACTAAAGTCATCATCAACCCAAAAAATCCGGGAATCAACCCAAAGCTCGAGACATGAAACCACGAATATAGACCTAGGCTCCATGGTGAGACTATCGCTCCAAATATAGCACCAGTAAACAAAAACACACGGCGTGGACAAATATGGCGTACCACAAGATAAGACACGACAGGAAGTACAATCAACCCATTTAACAAAACCATTTTTATCATCTCTGCCTCACCTCAAATTATAAATTATTCTATCCGTTAATTTTTTGCACACTGTTTCCAACAATGAATATGAGCGTCAACCGTGCAGTCCGTATTGGGAGAACCATCAGGGCATCTACCACATGCCTTATCAAAGAGCCTCTTGCAAAACGCCCTCATTTCACGGGATGTAGCTGAGGGAGCAGCGTAAAAAAGAAGAAGTGGACGGCCATTTCTGGCATGATGAAGGCACCAACCAACCACCATAACGCCCACCACCATGCATGCTACCCGCCGAGAACTGATTTCGCAACGCTGGAACATTGTCCAGTATGAGCTGATACCCGAACTGGCCAGGGATGTTGGTACGCTGACGCCGAAACTGGAACGAGTGATTCATGCCATGCTGTGGTTTCACCTGCACAAAAAGTTGCCTTCGGCATCCACCTTTTCACGCGCGTTTGATGAATTCGCGCAATCCGCCCTGCCGGAACGCGCCCATGAAGCCTTGATCAAGGAACACCTTGGGGAAGTCATGGATGCGGGCTATACCTGATGTCCGGCATCCTTGGGCGCCAACCAATTGATGCGCCTGCGATGTTGAAACCGGGCGCAATCTCCCCGCTTGTCTCAACGCTTCCCCTTGCACAGCGTGGCTTGGAATATCTGTTGTCTTGTTTCAATGGCAAGGAAATAAAACCTCCGTAGGCACTGAAAACCCGCTTCAAAAACTCAAAAATCCCCCGTCAGGGGGCGTACAGAGACATCCGGGGCATTCGTGGCGGCAGGTTTTGCAAGAGGCTCAGGTTTATAAACAGGCGGAACTTGACACTAACCACTACGGGGGAAAGATACGAGGGCGGATTGCAATCCGCCGGTTCAAGGCTCCGGCGGCTTTGCCGCCGCATGAATGACTGTCCTCTGATCTACTGACGGGAAAGATAATCCGAAAAAGCACTGATTTCCTCATCGGTCAAGGCCGCCGCTGCCTGGCTCATCACGTCGCCGGGGCTGTTTTTGCGCGCCGCCGCTCTCCATTCCAGCAATTGTTTTTGCAGGTAACGGATATGTTGCCCGCCGATGATCGGCACGTTTGGGTCAGCCCCGCCCTTGCCTGCCTCGCCGTGGCAACTCTGGCAGGGTAGCAGGTTGCGGGAAGGGTCGCCCTGAGCGTAGAGGGTGCGTATTTTTTGCTGCCTGGCATCCTTGTGATCGCCATCGCCGTGCATGACCGGCAGGCTGGAAAAATAGGCCGCGATGTCGAGCAAATCCGACTCGGCGACGCTTTTCGCCATGACCGCCATCTGGTCGTTATCGCGCGCGCCAGAACGAAAATCGCGCAACTGTTTCAGCAGGTATTCGATCCGTTGGCCGGCCAGCTTGGGGAATTTGCCGACATTGCCAACGCCATCGCCCATATCGCCGTTGCCGTCCGGGCCGTGGCATTCCTGGCAACGTTCGTCATCGGATTTGACAAAACCCGCTCTGGCGTCGCCCTGGGCGAAGGCCAGTAGCGGACTAAGGATTGCGGCACATAGCAGCAGGGACACATGGAAAAAATGCATGTTTCAGGAGTCTCTATAAAAATTGTGGCACGCCTTGCAGGTACGCGAGAGTTCCGAGGCCGAGGCCGCAGCCGAATCAAAATCCTTGCTGTCGACCTGCTGAATGATTTTTTGTGAAAGTTCCCGGCTCTTGCGGGAAAGCTCCACGGCGTCTGCCGCGTCGCCCTTGGCGATATAGAATTCCTCAATCTGCGCGAATGCCGCCGCCAGTTCCTTCGCGTCGGTCAGGATGGAATCCGTATTGTGTTGGGTGATGTTGTCCGTCAGGTTGATGCTGGTGTCTTCGACATCCTGCATGAAATCCATGTCGATTTCGCCTTCGACCATGGTGCTGATGCTGCCGATGGAGTTGGCGCTGAGCGGTAACAGGCAAAGGCCGATCAGTGCGATCAATGAGGGGAGGGGGAGTTTTTTACGCATGGTTTTTTTCGGGTTGAGCGCATGAAGAAGGCTGCCTGAGCCACTGGTAGCCTTCTTTTGCGCGGGTTGATGGCTAGGCCAGCAAGTCGGTGATGACCTTGCCGAACGTGACGGTAGGACGTTCCGAACGACCATTGTTGAGGAAGGTCGTCTTCAGGTGGTCAAGCCCCATGGCCTGAAGGATGGTGGCGTGCAGATCGTAGGTATCCACCGCCTTTTCCTTGTCCGCCACCTGCAAGCCGATGGCGTCGGTTTCGCCGTAGCTGAAGCCGGGTTTGAAACCGGCTCCGGCCACCCATTGGGTGTAGCCCCAGGGATTGTGGTCGCGCCCGGTGCCGCTTTCGCCCCAGGAGGTGCGTCCGAATTCCGAAGCCCAGACCACCAGCGTGCTGTCCAGCAGGCCGCGCGATTTCAGGTCGGCGAGCAGGCCGGCGATGGGTTTGTCCACCATTTTCGCCATCAGGCCGTGGTTGCCGTCGAGGTCTTCGTGCGCGTCCCAGCTCCGCCGGTTGCCTTCAGCGCCCGCTTTTTCCGGGAACCCGGAAACCACCTGCACGAAACGCACGCCCCGTTCGACCAGACGCCGGGCGCGCAGCAGGATGGTGCCGTAGCTGTCGGTGATGTCGTCGCCCAGGCCGTAGAGCTTCTTGGTGGCTTCCGTTTCCTTGTCCAGATTCACGGCTTCGGGCGCGGCGGACTGCATGCGGTAGGCGAGTTCATAGGATTGCTGACGCGCCAGCAATTCCGTATCCGCGGGACGACTGCTGGTGTTGAAGGAATTCAGCTTGTTCAGCAGGTCGAGGGACGCGCGGTGCTGAAGGGCGGTGCGTTGCGGCGGGCGATCCAGAAAGAGGATCGGGGATTCGCCGGGCAGGAAGGCCGTCCCCTGAAACACGGCGGGCAGGAAGCCGGAGCTCCAGTTCACCGAACCGCCGCTCGGCTCCCGGTCGCCGTTATAGAGCACAACGTAAGGCGGCAGGTCAGGGTTGGCGGAACCCAGCGCGTAGGTAATCCAGGCGCCCAGCGAGGGACGCCCCGGCGTGACGCCGCCGGTATTCAGCTTCAGGATGGAAATGTCGTGCGTTGCGCCGACCGTGACGCTGGACTTGATGAAGGTGATTTTGTCCGCGTGTTCCGCCAGATGGGGCACCAGATCAGAGAACCACGCGCCGCTTTCGCCGTACTGTTTCCAGACGCGGCTGTTGAAAGCGACCAACTGGCTGACGCCGCCCTGGGTGCTGGTCTTGATGCCTTTGGTGAAGGATTCGGGCACGCCGGTGCCCGACAGTTTGATGAGTTCCGGCTTGTAGTCGAACAGGTCGAGCGTGGAAGGCGCGCCGTTCATGTGCAGCCAGATGATGGATTTGACCTTGCCGGGAAAGTGCGTGGCGCGTGGCGCGAGCGGATTGGCGGGGTCGATGGCGATGTCCGCCGCGTTGGCGTATGACAGGCCGCCCAGACTGGAACTCAGGCCGGGAACAAACCCGGCGAGCGCCGCCGCCCCCAGACCGTAACCGGATTTTCTCAGAAAATCACGACGTGAAAATTGATTTGACATTAGTTGCTCCTTTAATCTTGATTGCTTGTGCCCGCGCCAGTCGGCGCGGGCATCAACATTGCGTTTTGGAAAGGTCAGAACCGATAGACAAACTCGTTGGAATTCGCCACCGTGTGCACCAAGTCCACCCAGGCGGCCAGACGCGCCTGACTCAGATTGGCGTTGGCGGGCGTGCTCTTCAGGCCGACCGGGGTCGCCACGTCAAACTGACCGTTGCTTTCCTTCAACTGTAGCGCGATGGATTGTTCTTCCTTGTTCAGGAAATCCTTCAGCGTCGCCACTTCCGCCTTGCTGGGCTTGCGGGCGAACAGCACTTCATACAGACGGTTCAGCACGGCGTCCGGGTTGGCGCCCGCCTCGTTGATGAGGCGACCGGCCAGCGCCTGCGACCAATCCACCGCCACATCGCTGTTGAACAGGGTCAGCGCCTGCAGGGGTGTCGTGGTCACGTCGCGCTTGTGGTAAGCCAGAGACGGATTTGCCGCGTCAAAGGTATTGATGATGGGATACGGCAGGCCGCGACGGACAAAGGTGTAGATGCTGCGGCGGTTCCAGTCCCGTTTGTCTTCGGAAACCGGCCATCTCGTATCGACCCGGCGACGGCTGTTGGCGACGGCGGCGGCTTCTTCCCTGGCTTTGGCGTCAGCGTCGGCCTTGGCGTCAGTGGTCTTGCTGCTGTTTCTATCCGCGTCGTAGGCCAGCGCGGCGGCAGCCGTGGTTCTGGCGTCTATGCTGCCGCCACGACCCCGCGCCAGGAACTCGATCAGCGGCGGATAGACGGCAGGGCCGCCCACTTCATCGACAAACTGACCGGAGGCGTAGAGCAGCGAATCACGAATCTGCTCGGCTTCCAGGCGTTTTCTCGGATACACCGCCAGAAGATTGTTGGCCGGGTCCGCCTTGGCGACATCCGGGCGTTCTTCGGAAGACTGGCGATAAACGCTGGAGAGCAGGATTTCGCGGTGCAGCGACTTCACGTCCCAATCTTTCTTGAACCTGGAGGCCAGATAATCCAGCAGTTCAGGATGGGTGGGTTTGCCGCCCGAACGACCGAAGTTGTCCGGCGTGACCACGAAAGGCTTGTCGAAATATTGCCCCCAGACGCGATTGACGTAGACGCGGGCGGTCAGCGGATTATTCGGACCGACAATCCAGTTGGCCAGCGCGGAGCGACGCCCGGAAGAGGTGGCGGTCGGCTTGATTTCGCCGAGTTTGTCACCGCCCAGCAGCGCCGGAATGCCGGGCTGAACTTCGTCGAGCGGACGTTCATGGATGCCGGAGAAACGCAGGAAGGTCGGCGGCGCGTCGGGATGCCCAAGCTCGGTGGCGCTGGTCAGGTAGAGCGAGCCGCTTTTGGGTTGCAGCTTGCTGAACTTGCGCAGTTCCGCAGTGAGCTTCTGGAATTCCGCCCACTTGGCGACATTGGCCTCGCTGTATTGCGGGTGATCCTTCTGCTCGGCGGTCATCCGCAGGTAGGCGATAATGCTGCCTTCCCCGGAGGCGTAGGTCTTGTAGCGGAAATTGACCCAGCGATCCAGCGGCGTCCATTCGGATTCCGGCTTGAAGACGGATTCGCGGCTGTCGGTCAGATAGCGCTCCTTGTAATACTTTTCACCTTCGGCGCGCACGGTGTCCAGAATCGCCTTTTGCTTGGCGACGACATCCTTGATAGCTTCATCGTACTTTTGCTTCTCTTCGCGGTACTTGACATCCCACTTCGTCTCGGTTTCCCTGGTGATTGGAATGGTGGGGTCAAACGCGGTGTTGGCGAAGAAGGAGAGTAACTGGAAGTATTCCGTCGAGCTGATCTTGTCCGACTTGTGATTGTGGCATTGGGCGCAACCGACTGTGGTGCCGAGGAAGGCTTCGCCCACGGTGTTGGCCATGTCGACTTCAATTTCGTATTTGCGTTGGATCAGGTCACGGGAATTGTAGTTGTCTGTGTAGCCTGCCAGAAAACCCGTGGCGATGCGGGCCTCCTGCCGCTCCGGCCATAATTCGTCACCGGCGATCTGCTCCTGGACGAACTGGCTGTAAGGCTTGTTTTCGTTGAACGCCTTGATGACGTAATCCCGGTAACGCCAGTTGTTGGGGCGAACGCTGTCGTTCTGGAAACCGGTGGTGTCCGCGTAACGCGCCAGATCCAGCCAGCGGCGCGCCTGACGTTCACCGAAATGGGGCGAGGCCAGCAGACGATCCACCAGTTTTTCGTAGGCGTTCGCCGACTTGTCGTTCACAAAAGCGTTCACTTCTTCCGGCGTGGGCAGCAGGCCCCAGGCGTCCAGCGTTGCCCGGCGGATGAACACCGCCCTGTCGGCGTCTTTGGAAGGCTTCAAACCGCTTTCTTCCTGTTTTGCCAATACAAAGGCGTCGATGGGCGTGCGCACCCATTGTTTTTGCTTGACCGCCGGAATCGCCGGACTGTTGATGGGTTGATAGGCCCAGGTCGGCCCAAGCTGTTTTTTGGCGGCGGCGGCGGAAACATCAATTCCCGCTTTGTTATCCCCGTCTGCGGCTGCGACAATGGAAGCCGCAGAGCAGGATAAGGATAAAACCGCCAATGAATAGACAATCTTTTTCGTAATCATGTTCACTCCTGAAAAGTCACTCCTGAAAAAATCCAGATGAAAAAAACGCATCGGATGCGCCAATGGCCGCTTGATATCAGCAATCATCGTGCCATATTTTGTAACACGGGGTGCCCCCGTTCAGAAGCGACGAAAAAGCGTCTGGAGTTTCATGCTATCATATTGATTTTTAATTGATTTATTCATTTGTGTGCGATGTTTTCGATCCTGATGGCGGGCATCGGGGAGAATTCCGTGCTGTTGCCCAGGGAACGTTCTGCTGACTCTACAGCAACGAATCCGTTTGAAAATGACTCTGCGGCAACACTCCCGTGAAATTGGATACGCATATCATTATTTCCTGAATAAATTAATCAATAAAAACTATAAGCGTGGTGACGTCCTGTAACGGTAAGGGATTGTGCGGATTTTTAAAAAGCGTTCATTCTGGTTTGTGTCCTGTTTGAGAATATCCCTTCAATACTGGAATGGTATTTGCTGCAATGTTTTTTCACATTTTGTTTCCCAACAGGAGAGTTGAACATGAAGATGAAGACCGCACCGGTATTTCCCCCTGCCCCGCTGACCCGGCGACAGCCGGTTTTTTCTTTCCGGCGCACGCCGCTCTCGGTTGCCATGCTCGCAGGTTTCGCCCTGATGGGCGCAAGCCCGCTGTACGCGGCGGATGAGCAGGAAGTTGAAGCGCTGAAGGCGGAAATCTATCGTCTTCGGCAGGAATTGGCCGCGCAACGTGGCGAAATCCCCGGCACGCCTGTATCGGGCGCGCCTGCGGAGGCGGCGGCGCCCGCCGCACAATCCCAGCCGGAAGAGCCGCAAGCCCTCGACGCCGTGGTCGTGCGCAGCCGTAACCGCATCGAACGCTTGCAGGATGTGCCGCTGTCGGTTTCGGTCGTGACCGGCAGAGAACTCGACCGTCTGGCTTCGAACGACATTTCCGAAATCGTCCAGCGTGTTGGCAACGTGTCGTGGAACCGTGGCAACCAGCGCACCTACAGTCTTTCCATCCGTGGTCTGGGCAAGGCCGGGCAGACGGAAGCGCAAGACCCCAGCATCGGCCTCATCGTCGATGGCGTGAGCTACGCTTACAACGCGCTGGCGTCGAGCTTCAACTTTCATGATATTGAAGCGGTCGAAGTCACGCGCGGCCCGCAAGGCACCCTGCTGGGCAAAAACACCAGTCTGGGCGTCATCAACTTTGTGACGCGCAAACCCTCGTTTACGCCGAGCGCGGATTATTCCCTGCTCTTTGGCGAGCGTGACCGCGTGGTTGGCAAGTTTGCGGCGGGCGGCGCGATTGTTGACGGCCTGCTCGCCTATCGCCTTTCAGCGGTCGGCGAAAAAGGCAACGGCGACATCAAGAACCGCTCCAACAAGGATATGAGCTACCAGAACATCGAGCGTTTCTCCGGGCGGGCGCAGTTCCTGTTTACGCCGACCCCGGATTTCAACGCCCGTCTCTCCTTTGAGGTGACGCCGCGCTCGGCGGAAACCACCAACGGCAGAACCACCTACACGCCCACAACGGGCTTGCGTTACGCCAATAATGGCAACCCCTGGGCGAAGACAAATGGTGAGCGCGCCTTTACCGACCGGACGAATTATTTCAATGACAAAAATTATTCCATCAACGATTACTATCGTGAAGGCTACGTCAACGCCGATAGCGCGCGCGGGCTGGTCACTGGCGGTCACGGCGCTTCCGCCGAACTGAACTGGCAGGTCGGCAGTCACACCCTGACCTCCATCACCGCCTACCGTGATTATCATTTCAATGCCGTCAATGACGAAGGCACGCCCTATGACATCCAGCGCAATTCGGGTGGCTTCTGGAATGACTACAAGCAGACCAGTCAGGAATTCCGCATCTCCTCGGATACCGGCGGTTTCGTCGATTATCAGGCCGGGCTGTATTACATCGACGTGCGCAACAGCGTCGACTTCCAGCGCGTCTGGGGGCATGACGCGGGGGCATATCTCGCCACCAACGCCCGTTATAACCGCCTGGTCGTTGACGCGCCCGGTCGGGCGTTGATGCAGGATTCGCTGGATAACCTTTCCATGTCCTATAACAGCCCCACCGGTCTGCAAAAAATCAGGAACAAGAGCCTGGCGCTGTTCGGGCAGGCCAACTGGCATCTGAGCGAACCGCTGACCCTGACCACCGGCATCCGGCTCACCCGCGAGCGGCGCACCAACATCGGCTCCACCTTCATCCGCGACAATGGCAGCGGGGCGGCGTTGAACCCGGTGGCGGTCAATGGCGTACAGCTGGGGGGCTTTGATTCCGATGGCGCGGGTAATCTGGGGGCAAACTCGGCTGCCCAACTGGCGCTTGCCAATGCGGTGGCCCAGCAGTACTTCGGGGCAGCCAACTATGGCTCTCTCACCGCCGCGCAAAAGCAGCAGATTGCCGACGCCAAGTTGACCCGCCAGGCCGCCATTGGCGTGGTGTTCAACGAGGCCAAAGCCAAGCCGTTCAACGACATCCAGAAGGCGTTTGTGCTCAGCCCCAGCTACAAAATCAACGAAAACCTGACCACCTACGCCTCGGTGCAGTACGGCGAAAAAGCCGGGATTTCGCAATTCACCAACGGTGTCTCCAACAAGATTGACGCGGAAAAAACCACGTCCTACGAAATCGGCTTCAAATCCGCCCTGCTCAACAAGACCCTGATTTTGAACGCGAACCTGTATCTCACCAACGTCAAGGATTTCCAACAATCTGTCCAGGCCTACGACGCCTACACCACCGCGCTGAACAATGACGGCGATTTGTACTATACGGCCGCCACCGGCAGCGTGCCCAAAGTGCAATCCAAGGGGATTGAGTTCGACGGCGTGTATTCCGGCCTCCGCTACACCACCCTGCGTTTCGCGGGCGCGTATACCGACGCGCGCTACAAGAAATTCGAGAACGCGGCGAACCCCGCCGAAATCAATGGCGCCGGCCCCTACCGCGACCTCTCCGGCAAGGTGCTGCCGGGCGCGTCGAAATTCACCGCCAATATCGGCGTGGATTACCGGGTTCCCATTTCGGGCGACAAGGAGTTCCACATCGACTTCAACACGGCGTACCACACCAAATACTACTCGGATAACGCCCTCTCCAAGTACAGCATCATCAAGGCCGGAAGCATCACCGACTTCGGCATCGGCCTGGGCGCGCGCAACCAGTCCTACGATGTCAGCCTGGTCGTGAAGAACCTGTTCGACGACGATGAGCCGCTCGCCAAAACCGCCACGTCCTACACACCCGCCGTAGGACGCTGGGTTGGCATTCAGTTTACGGGCAAGCTGTAATCACAGCGTCGGCTCCGCCGCCGGAGGTTTAAACCGGCGGATTACAATCCGCCCAACGCGTGACTACCAGCCTTCGCCCGACGCGGCAGGCGCGGCGTTATCTCCGGCGCGCAGGTGCGTGTTGAAAAAATCCAGCGTGCGCTTCCACGCCAGCTTTGCGGCGGCTTCGTCGAAGCGGGGCGTGGTGTCGTTGTTGAAACCGTGTTCTACGCCCGGGTAGATGTAGGCTTCGTATTTAACGCCCGCTTTTTTCAGGGCGGCTTCGTAGGGCGGCCAACCAGCGTTGATGCGTTCGTCGTTCCCGGCGTAGTGCAGAAGCAGCGGGGCCTTGATGTTGGGAACGTCTTCCGCCGGGGGTTGACCACCGTAGAAGGGTACGGCGGCATCAAGGTCGGGCAGGCGCGTCGCCAGAAAGTTTGCGATGCCGCCGCCATAGCAGAAGCCCACTACGCCGACCTTGCCGTTACCGGCGGGCAAACGTTTCAGCACGCCCGCCGCCGCCACGAAATCTTCGCGCGTTTTGGCCTGATCCAGCGTGGGGAAAAGGGCGCGCGCCTGGTCTTCGTCGCCGGGATAGCCCCCCAGAGGATAGAGCGCGTCCGGCGCGAAGGCGATGAAATTGTCCAGCGCGAGACGACGCGCGATGTCTTCGATGTGGGGATTGAGACCACGGTTTTCGTGCACCACCAGCACCGTCGGCAGCCTGCCCTGCGCGTTCGCGGGCGTCGCCAGCAAGCCGCGCAGTTTGCCATGACCGTTGGGGGAGGGGCATTCGATGTAACGCGCCTGAACGCGCTTGTCGTCGGGTTCAACCTGCCGCGCTTCCGCGAAGCGGGGGGTCAAGGCTTCCAGCAGGGCTTCCGCCGTTACGCCCGCGACGGTGAATTTGGCGGCGGATTTAAGAAACTCCCGGCGCGGGATCAGGCCATGTACGAAGGAATCGAAAAGCTTGAGGACTTCAGGGTGAAAGTCTTTGGCGGTTTGGCGAGGCATGTTGCAACTCCTTTGAGGTCAGGGAAAAATCGTTAAATCCGGGAAGTAAAAAAAAGCCTCTTGCGAGGCGATGAGGGTAATGTGCCCTGAAAGGAAAACGGAACCAGGAAGAAACGGGCCGCTTCCGTTTTCTGCTTGTTTAGCGGCCCGCTCAACAATATGTGCACATGTGGACGCTGTTTATTTGTTGCTGTAAATCTGGTCAAACGTACCTCCATCGGCAAAGTGGGTCTTTTGCGCTTTCTGCCAGCCGCCGAACGCCTTGTCGATGGTCGCGAGCTTGACGTTGGCGAACTGCGAGGCATATTTGGCCAGCACTTTCTTGTCGGTGGGACGGTAGAAATTCCGCGCGGCAATCTCCTGACCTTCCGGGGAGTACAGATACTTCAGGTATTCCGTCGCCACGGCGCGGGTTTTGCGCTTGTCGACCACCTTGTCTACCACGGCGACCGGCGGTTCGGCGAGGATGGAGAGCGAAGGCGTCACGATGTCGAATTTATCCGGCCCCAGTTCCTTTACGGAAAGATAGGCTTCGTTTTCCCAGGCGATCAGCACATCGCCGATGCCGCGTTCGACAAAGCTGATGGTCGAGCCGCGCGCGCCGGAATCCAGCACCTTGACATTGCCGTAGAGTTTTTTCACGAACTCCTTGGCCGTGGCGTCAGAACCGCCGGGCAGTTGCTTGGCGTAGGCCCAGGCCGCCAGGTAGTTCCAGCGCGCGCCGCCTGATGTCTTGGGGTTTGGCGTCACGATTTCGATGCCGGGTCTGATCAGGTCGTTCCAGTCCTTGATTTTCTTGGGGTTGCCCTTCCTGACCAGCAATACGATGGTAGAGGTGTAGGGGGAGGCGTTCAGTTGCAGTTTCTTTTGCCAGTCTTTGGCAATCAGGCCGCTGGCGGCCACTTCGTCGATATCGTAAGCCAGCGCCAGTGTGACCACATCGGCTTCAAGGCCGTCAATGACGGAACGTCCCTGCTTGCCGGAACCGCCGTGCGAAGCCTTGATCGTTACATTGTCACCGGTCTTTTGTTTCCAGTATTTGGCAAAGGCGGCGTTGTACTCCTGATAAAGCTCACGGGTGGGGTCGTAGGAGACATTCAGCAGGCTGATGTCGGCGGCCCAGACGCTCCCGCTGACAGCAAGCCCCACTGCGGTTGCAATCAGGGAGCGGCGTGTAAATTTGAAATTCATGGTTTTCACATCCATCACAAAGTTGAAAAAGGTTGAAGAATCTGTAATTTACAAAATCGACCACAGCAAGTAAAAGACTTCGTTATTATTTGTATATATTGATTCCGGACGGCGGCGATACATAAAAACAAAGTCGTTATTTGCTTATTCCTCGATGGAATGTTTTGCGCGGAGGAAAAACAGGGCCGCTACCGCGCTGCTTTACCCGACAACAGCCAGGGCTTGTTTTTCACCCATGCCGGAAAATTCGGGGACGAACGACGGGGAACCCGTCGGGGTGTTGTGGTTAGCCGGTCGGCCCGATGAGGCGGCCAGCAGGCCAAAACGTTTCAACTGGGCGCGCAGCACATTGCGGGAAATGCCCAGAATGCGGGCTGTGCGCACCTGATTGCCGTCGCAACGCTCGAACGCCCGTCGCACCAGCGCTTCCTCGACCAGCGCATAGAGCGCGGGCGGCGCTTCGTCAAGCAGCACCTGCACGGCTTCGGAGAGGATGCTGGCGCTGTCTTTTTCCCGCGCATAGCCGCGCGCGTTAAACACGGGGGCGGCGCGACCATGCAGGCGCAGGTCGCTGGCGCTGAGTTTGCCGTCGCGGGAGACAATCAGGGCGTAATGGACGACGTTTTCCAGTTCCCGGATGTTGCCCGGCCATTCGTAAGTCAGCAGCGCCTGCCGGGCGTCCGGGGTGATGTCGACCGGCCCCAGTTGCAGTTTGCTCCGGTAAAGGTCAACGAAATGTCGCGCCAGCGGCAGAATGTCACCGGGGCGTTCGCAGAGGGGCGGCAGGGTGATGGCGGCGACATTGAGACGGTAATAGAGATCGGCGCGGAAATGTCCGGCCTCCACCGCGCTCACGAGGTCGATATTGGTGGCCGCAATCAGGCGCACGTCGATGTCGACGGGGCGACGCGAGCCGAGCCGCACGACCTGGCGTTCCTGCAATACGCGCAAGAGCTTGACCTGCATGGCCAGCGGCAGGTCGCCGATTTCATCCAGAAACAGCGTGCCATGCTGCGCGGCTTCGAACCAGCCCGCGCGCGCGCCCTGCGCGCCGGTAAACGCGCCCGCCTCATGCCCGAACAATTCCGCTTCAATCAGGTTTTCGCTGAACGCGCCGCAATTGACCGCGATGAAGGGGCCGCGCCGCCCGCTTTGCTGGTGGATGTGGCGCGCGACCAGCTCCTTGCCGGTGCCGGTGTCGCCGACGATCAGCACCGTCGCATCGCTGGGCGCGACCAGGTCAAGCGTCTCCAGAATGCCCAGGGAAACAGGGTCGTTGAACACCATCGCCTTGGCGCGAATGGACAGGGTAAGCGTCTGGGGATCGGGGAAGGTCAGGATTTTATCCATTATCATGATCCGTGTCGGGGCTTCCAGGAGGCTCTGGGCGTTACGCTCAAAGCTTGGCGATCGAAACTTCCGTGGATTTCACCAGAGCGAGCACTTCCGCGCCGATCTGCAAATCCAGATCCTTGATCGAACGGGTGGTGATGACAGAGGTGACGATACCGAAAGGGGTTTCGACTTCCACTTCGGAAACCACGCTGCCGAAGATAATATCCTTGATGGTGCCGTGAAACTGATTGCGAGCGTTGATGGATTGAATGCTCATGGTGATGACTTTCCGGGGAATTGAAAATAATGTGAAGCACACCTTAAAACAGCGGCGGGCACAAACGAAATAAATATTTCGAATAATCATATTTGCATTCAAGATCAATCTTTATGCTTTTGTTTTTCGATATTTTGAACTGTTTGCAGCGCAACAGTTCGGGCCAAAAAACTGTTGATTCTGGAACACTGAAGGGGCAATGCGAGGAGGGCGTTTTTGTGCGGAGCGTCGATAAAAGTCTTTTGTTTATAGGCGTTTGGCGCGGGTTTCCCCGATGTAGGCACGGCTTCTGCTAAAACCCTGCGAGTCAATTCGGTCAATTTGTCCGTCTCCCGCCAATGTCCAGTGCGGGGATGTCGAATTGTGCGGGTAACTTTCCCCAACTTTTGCGAGTCTTCATGTCATATGCTATCCAACATCCCGGCATTTCCTATGTGAACAGCTATGCCGCCCAACAACGCGACCCGCGCAAGCACTTACTGGGCATTGCCGCAGTGGTGATTTTTCATCTCCTGCTGGTGTATGCCCTGGCGAACGGTCTGGGCCGCAAGGTCGTGGAAGTCATCAAGGCGCCGCTCAACATCAGCATTATTGAAGAGGTCAAGCCGCCGCCTCCGCCCCCTCCGCCGCCGCCCAAGGTGGTCGCCGAGGTCAGACCCAGAGTCGCCGCCCCGCCGCCGCCCGCCTATGTGCCGCAGGTGGAAACCATCGTGGAAGCGCCGCCGCCGCTCATCACCACGACACAGGCTCCGCCGGAACCCGCGCCGCCGCCCGCGCCGCCGCAACCCGCCGTCGTCAATGTCGCCGTGGCCTGTCCCAATCATGGTTCGGTGCTTCCCGTCGTGCCAAGGCAGGCGGAGGGGCTTTCCGGCAAGGTGACAGTGGAATTCACCGTGGCGGCCAGCGGCGCGATCCAGAACGTGCATGTGGTGCAGTCCAGCAATTCCGTTTTCAACCGCGCCGCTACCGCCGCTGTCGCCCAGTATCGCTGTATCGGTCAGGGGCAGGATGTGCGTGTGCGCGTGCCTTTCATCTTTCAGTCGGAATAGGTTTGAACCAGGTTTCGATTTTTTAACCCTCGCTTTTTTACAAACATTCAGGAGAATTTCATGTCGCGTTTTTCCATTTTCCAACGACTTGCCGTCGCGTTTGCGTTGGCTGCCACGCTCGGCCTTGGCGCCGCCAATGCCCAGGAAGCGACGCCGACCGGGGCCGCGCCCGTAGCCGAGGCGGCCGCGCCCGCGATTGAAACCGCGCAATCCGAATCTGCCGCGCCCGCCCCCGCTGCCGATACTGTCGAAGTCGACAACCCTTACGGCATCGGCGCATTGTGGGGTGGCAGCGATTTCGTCGCCAAGGGCACGCTGCTGATTCTGCTCATCATGTCCGGCGGGAGCTGGCTCATCATCTTTACCAAACTCTACGAACAGCAAAAACTGTTCAAGCAGGGTCGGTTCGCCAACAAAGTCTTCTGGTCGGCGGGCGGCATTGAGCAGGCGGTTGAAAGCCTGCCCGCCAAGAGCGCCTATCGTTTCATCGCCAGCACCGGTCACGACGCGACCGGCAAGCACAGAGGGCTGTTGGGTCACATCGCGTTCAACGACTGGGTGCAGATGTCCGTCCAGCGCGCCATTGAAAATGTCCAGAACCGCCTGCAGGATGGTCTGGCTTTTCTGGCGACGGTTGGTTCCACCGCGCCCTTTATCGGTTTGTTCGGCACCGTCTGGGGCATCTATCATGCCCTGACCGCCATCGGCATCGCGGGTCAGGCGTCCATCGACAAGGTGGCCGGCCCCGTCGGTGAATCGCTCATCATGACCGCCATCGGTCTGGCCGTGGCCGTGCCCGCCGTGCTGGGCTATAACTGGCTGGTGCGCCGCAACAAGGCCGCGCTGGAAGAAGTGCGCGCCTTCGGCGCCGAACTGCACGCCGTGCTGCTGGGCGAACAGGCGGAACGCAACACGGATTCCGGACCCAAGCTGGTGCAATCCATTCGCGCGATTTCGGTGTAAATCATGGGCATGAATGTCGCATCGGGAGAGGACGAAGACGAAGTGCTCTCCGCCATCAATACCACGCCTCTGGTGGATGTCATGCTGGTGCTGCTGATTATTTTCCTGATCACCATCCCGGTCGTCACCAAGACCATTCCGGTGGAACTGCCGCAGGAGCGCAACCAGCCCCGCGTGACCAAGCCGGAGAACGTAAACATCGCCGTGACCCGGACGGGCGACGTGTTTCTGAACGACCTGCAGATTCGGGGCAGTGAAACGCTGGTGGAGGAATTGAAGCGGGTCGCTGTACAGGACCCGCAACCCGAAGTCCAGATTCGTGGCGATGGCAACGCCCCCTATGAACATGTGGGGCGCGTGGTGCTGGCTGCACAACGTGCAGGCATCGTCAAACTTGGTTTTATAACGGAGCCGCCACCCAGATAAGCGGGAAATCATGGAGTTGGCATCAAAGACCAAAGACCGGGGCAACCCGGCTTTGGTCTTGATCTTTGAGCGCTGATTCCTGAATAACGATATAGGTTTTTATTCTTTTTTGAGCGCAAGCAAGCTCTATAGACTGGCGACCTCGTTGATGCGGGAGACGCCGGTTTTTTGTCGTCCGGCAAAAACATTCTGAATATTCTATCTGGAGAAAAGTTTATGACGCAAAAAAATGGAACGCGGGTGGGGCACGTTTCCCCTGTGGATACCGGTCGGCGTTCGCTGTTGCGCGCCGCAGGTTCGGTTGCGCTGGCCGGGCCGTTACTGGCGATGGGCGGCAATGCCTGGGGCGCTCCGGCGGTGGCGACGGCCAAAAAAACGCTGACGCCGTTGAAATTCGCCTGGAATCAAACCGCGTTTTGTCTGACGCCCATCGCCGTCGCCAAGGAAGCGGGCATTTTTGCGAAAAACGGCCTCGACGTGACGCTGGACAACTTCGGCGGCTCTACCGATCAACTGCTGGAAGCCATCGCCACCGGCAAGGCGGATGCGGCCATCGGCATGATTCACCGCTGGCTGAAGCCGCTGGAATCCGGCTTCGATGTCAAGATTGTGGGGAGCGCCCACGGCGGCTGCCTGAGCCTTGTCGCCTACCAGCCGGCCAAAATCACCAGGCTTTCCGATTTGCGCGGCAAGACCATCGGCGTTGCCGACATGGGGTCTCCGGCCAAAAATTTCTTCAGCATTTATTTGCGCAAACACGGCATTGACCCCGAACGCGACGTGACCTGGCGGCAATATCCGCGTGATCTCTTTGGCATCGCGGCGGAAAAGGGCGAAATCCACGCCATCGCCGATCAGGATCCGCAGGTATTCACCATCAAAAAACACTCCAAGGGCGCGTTCGTGGATCTGGCGACCAACATCAGCGGTGAATACAAGGACAAGGTCTGCTGCGTGATCGGCGCGCGCGGCGAACTCCTGCGCAAGAATCGTCCCCTCGTTGCGGCGCTGGTGCGTTCGGTCACCGAAGCCGTGGAATACACGACGACGCATGTCGATGAAAGCGCGAAAATCTTTTTCAAATACACGACGGGCATCACCCTCGAAGATTTGAAGAGTCTCTACGATACCCTGAACCTGCATCATCATCCGACC
Source organism: Zoogloeaceae bacterium (assembly GCA_031273565.1). Classification (GTDB taxonomy): domain Bacteria; phylum Pseudomonadota; class Gammaproteobacteria; order Burkholderiales; family Rhodocyclaceae; genus Azovibrio. Next base: position 17,519 of record JAISRR010000103.1, read on the forward strand.
GGAGCCGATCTGCGTGATGAAATCGCTTTTTACGCGGAAGATTTCCGTGGCATCGGCGTGCTGAAATCAAGCACTGATCCGCAGAAATATGCCGATCATGTTTATGAGAATGTGCTTGGCGCGCAGGCGCACAAGCATTGATTGACAGGAGCAAATCACCATGAGCGCAGTTTCCGCCGTTCTGGAAGATACGAATGACATTGTTTTGCCGGAGCAGGCCGCCGCGCCCGGAGCCGGGAGCGCGTCGTTCACCCTGAAGGCGATTCTGGCGATTGTCGCCTGGGGGATTCTTGGCGCGCTGACATTGTTCTGGCCCAACAAGCCCGCCGGTTTCGCCGAGTGGACTTACACGACGGAATTCGGCGTCGCCGCCTTTGTCATCGCCGGGCTGTGGGCAGGCATCGTCGGGGTGACCCGCCAGGGATTTTTGCCGCGCGTCGGCGCGATTTTCCAGCACGCCGCGCCGTGGTTGATTGCTTCCGCCCTCATGCTCACGTTGTGGGAAGTCGTGACCGCCAAAACCGGTCTTTTGCCGCCGCCCTTTTTCGCGCCGCCTTCCAGCCTGATCGAGGTGTACATTACCGATTGGCCGCGCCTCTCCGACAGCGCCTTCAACACCCTGAAACTGCTCTCGGAGGGTGTGTGCTGGGGGGGCGTCGTCGGTTTCCTGATCGGGCTTTCCATCGGCTGGTCGAAGGCGATTGGCTATTGGGTGCACCCGGTTCTGCGCGTCATCGGGCCGCTGCCCCCCACGGCTTTGCTGCCGCTGGCGTTTTATTTCTTTCCCAGCAGCCATTCCGCGTCCGTGTTCCTGATTGCGCTGGCGACCTCGTTTCCCGTCGCCATTCTCACCTGGTCGGGCATCGCCGGCGTCAATAAAAGCTATTACGATGTGGCGCGCACGATGGGGGCTTCCGAATGGTTCCTGATTCTGCGCGTCGCCATTCCCGCCGCCCTGCCACAGGTATTTGTCGGGTTGTTCATGGGGCTGGGCGCGTCCTTCGTCGTGTTGGTCACGGCGGAGATGATGGGCGTCAAATCCGGCCTTGGCTGGTATCTGACCTGGGCGCAGGGCTGGGCGTCCTACACCAACATGTATGCCGCGCTCATCGTCATGGCGGTGATTTTTTCCAGCGTCATCTCACTGTTGTTTTTCGTGCGCGACCGCGTGCTCGTCTGGCAAAAAGGAACGGTCAAATGGTGACAGTGGCAGAAATACCGGAAGCGGAAAACGCCTCCGCGCAGCAGCCCGCGTCGGGCGTCGCTTCCCGTATTCATATCGAAAACCTCAGTCACTGGTTCGAAACGCCTGCCGGCCCGTTGCACGTGTTGGACGAAGTGAATCTCGACATCGCGTCGGGTGAATTTGTCGCCCTGCTGGGCGCCAGCGGTTGCGGCAAATCCACCTTGTTGCGATTGGTGGCGGGACTGGAACCGGCGACGACGGGAACGCTGACGCAGGATGGTCGCCCGATTACCAGACCCGACCCCTCGCGCATCGTCGTATTTCAGGACCCGACCCTGTTTCCCTGGCGCACCGTGCGCGACAACGTAGCCTTGGGACTGGAAGCGCAAGGCATTCTCAGACAGGAAGGCGCGCGAATAGACGCCACCCTGAAAAAAGTGGGCTTGCAGGATTTTTCACGCGCCTATCCGCATCAACTTTCCGGTGGCATGGCGCAGCGCGCGGCGCTGGCGCGCGCCCTGGTCAACAATCCGAAACTGTTGATTCTGGATGAACCGCTGGGCAAGCTGGATTCGCTGACCCGGCTGGAAATGCAAAGCGAACTCGTCGCGCTCTGGCGCAAAAACGGGTTTTCGGCGCTGCTCGTCACGCACGATATTGAAGAAGCCTTGTTCCTGGCGCAGCGCGTCATCATCTTCAGCCCGCGTCCGGCGCGCATCGTCGCCGAATTCAAGGTTGATCGTTCCTATCCCCGACATCGGGGCGACAGCATGCTCGCCGATCTGCGCCACGAAATCCTGAATTGCATGGGACTGGGGACAAGCTGGTAATCCGGGTTTTGCTGTCGGGTTGCCCCGCACGCGGGATGACGAACTGAAAACCGGGGGGTGTCCCGCTCAGTGCGGGGCAGTATCTCTGGCAAAAGGGCGGCGTGTTTTCGGTGTCGGTTGATTTTTATTTGTTTTCGTGGAAAATGGCGACCTTTCGTGTCGGGCAAGCCCCTGACGTATGGGTTGATTTTTCAGCGAAATTTTTCCGGGGCTTAATTTTCCGGCTTGTTGCGCCCTTTCATGGGCTAGTGTGTACGCCACCGCAAGGGTGGGCGTTGGGAGTTGTGTGATGTCTGAAACTGAAATTGTTGAATCCAAAGAAACCCTGGCTGCTGAACCGGCCACGTCGATTTCTTTCGCCGATCTGGGGTTGTCCGAAAATATTTTGCAGGCGCTGACGGATGTGGGTTACGAAACCCCTTCCCCCATTCAGTCCGAATGTATTCCCATCCTGCTGGAAGGCAAAGACCTGCTGGGCATGGCCCAGACCGGCACCGGAAAAACAGCGGCGTTTGCCCTGCCCATCCTGAATCGTCTGGATATAAAAAACGCGACGCCGCAGGCGTTGATTTTGACCCCGACCCGCGAACTTGCCTTGCAAGTGGCGGAGGCGTTCGGGCGCTATGCCAAGCATTTGCCGGGTTTTCATGTTCTGCCCATTTACGGCGGTCAGAGCTACGGCATCCAGCTTAAACAACTGGCGCGTGGCGCGCATGTGATCGTCGGCACGCCGGGCCGTATCATGGATCATCTGGAACGCGAAAGCCTTTCTCTGACGGGTTTGCAGACCCTGGTGCTGGATGAAGCCGATGAAATGTTGCGCATGGGATTCATCGACGATGTGCAATGGATTCTCGATCACACGCCCGCCGAGCGCCAGACCGCGTTGTTTTCCGCCACCATGCCCGACGCCATCCGGCGCGTGGCGCAGAATTACCTGCTGACGCCGGAAGAGGTCAAAATCAAATCCGCCACCCAGACCGTTTCCGCGATCCGCCAGTGTTACTGGCAGGTTTCCGGGGTACACAAGCTGGATGCGCTGACCCGTCTTCTGGAAGTGGAAGATCAGGATGCCGTGCTCATTTTCGTGCGCACCAAGATTTTGACCGACGAACTGGCGCAAAAGCTGGAAGCGCGTGGTCATTCCGTCGCCGCCCTGAACGGCGACATGAACCAGCAGGCCAGAGAGCGCGTCATCGAGCAATTGAAATCCGGCGGCCTCGACATTGTGGTCGCGACGGATGTGGCGGCGCGGGGCATTGACGTGCCGCGCGTCAGTCACGTCATTAATTACGACATTCCCTACGATGCCGAAGCCTACGTGCATCGTATCGGTCGCACGGGTCGCGCGGGGCGCGCCGGTACCGCCATCCTGTTCGTCGCGCCGCGTGAAATGCGCATGTTGCGCACCATCGAACGGGTGACGCGCCAGCCGATCGAACATCTGGCATTGCCGACCCAGCAGGCCGTCACCGACCGGCGCGTGACGCTGTTCAAGGAAAAAATCGCCAAGGCGCTGACGAGTGAAGACCTGGACTTTTTCTCCGTCCTGGCCGAGGAAATCATCAGGGAACAGGAAGTGTCGCCCGAACGTCTGGCCGCTGCGCTGGCCTTCCTCGTCCAGAAAGAGCGTCCGCTGCGTCTGGAAGAAAAAAGTCACGGCAAGGTGCGGGAAGACCGCCCCCCCCGTGCCGAACGGCCTGAACGCGCCAATCGTTTCGAACGTTCCGACCGTCCGGAACGGGCCGGACGTTTTGACCGTCCCGAGCGCGCGGAGCGTCCCCCGCGTCGCGAACGTTCAGAGCGTCCCCCCTTCGCCCCGGCGTCGGAAATCAGCGATGATGATCGTGGCAATGCCGTGGTGATGGTGCGCTATCGCATCGAAGTGGGGCGTACGCATGGCGTTTCGCCCAAGGACATCGTGGGCGCGATTGCCAACGAAGGCAACCTGCCCAGCCGCCTGATCGGGCGCATCGACCTGTACGACGACTACAGCACAGTGGATCTGCCCGACGATCTTTCCCGCGATACCTTGCAAATCCTGCGCGCCGCCTGGGTGCGTCGGCGGCAACTCAACATCGCGCGCGACGACGGCAACGCCGCTCCCGGCAACAGCCGTCCGCCACGCAAGGGGCCAGGCAAACCCTTCCATGACCGCTCCTCCTATGGCGATCGTCCCCATGGCGGCGACCGCTTCGCCGATGGCAATGCCCCCTGGCGCGGCGACCGTCCCGCCGGAACAGGCCGTCCGCCCTACAAGAAGCGCGACCGGGGGCAATAGTCAGGTTTATCGGCGACCGGAAGCAAACACCGCGATGGACTCCACATGCGCGGTGTGCGGGAACATGTTGACGGCGCCGGCCATGACAAAGCGGTAATGCTTCCGGCCGGTCAGGATGGCGGTGTCGCGCGCCAGCGTGGCAGGGTTGCAGGAAACATAGACGATGCGTCGCGGCGCGCTGTCTTCTCCGGCCTCAGGCAGGGATTTGACCACTTCCAGCGCGCCTTCGCGCGGCGGGTCGATGAAAAGTTTGTCCATGCGCGCCAGCGCCATCAGGGATTCCGGCGTACAGTCGAACAGATTGGCTTCAACGAAGCGCGTGTGTTCGGTGAGGCCGTTGTGACGGGCGCATTCCCTACCGCGTTCGACCAGGGCGGCGCTCCCTTCCACACCGACCACCCGCGCCCCCCGGCGGGCGATGGGCAGGGTGAAGTTGCCCAGACCGCAGAATAAATCCACGATGCATTCGCCGGGTTGCGGGTCAAGTAATTCCAGGGCGCGCCGGATCAGTACGCGGTTGATGCCGTGGTTGACCTGGGTGAAATCGGTGGGGCGAAAGCGCATTTGCAGGCCGAATTCCGGCAGGCGGTAATCCAGTTCCGGCCCCGGCAGGGGATGAAAGCGATACGCCGTGTCCGGCCCCTTGGGTTGCAGATAGAATACGACGCCATGCTGGTCGGCGAATTGTCGCAACAGGCTTTCGTCTGCGGGCGTCAAGGGGTCGAGGATGCGCAGCACCAGCGCGACACAGGCGTCGCCGACCGCGATTTCCACCTGCGGCAGGCGTTCGCAGATGGAAAGTCCGCCGATCAGTTCGCGCAGGGGCAGGAGCAATGCGGAAACCGCCGGATGCAGCACCGGGCAGGTCTTGATGTCGGCGATGTAACTGCTTCTTTTTTCATGGAAACCGACCAGAACCCCGCCTTTTTTGGGCACCTTGCGCACACCCAGCCGCGCCTTGTGGCGGTAGCCAAAGGCCGCGCCCTGAATAGGCGGCAGAATCTGTTCCGGCCTGACGCGTCCGATATGCCAGAGATTGTCTTCCAGGATGCGCTGCTTGGCCGCGACCTGGGCGGAGAACGCCAGATGTTGCATGGCGCAACCGCCACAAACGCCGAAATGCGGGCAGTGTGGCGTGATGCGGGCGGAGGTTGGCTGGATGACGCGCACGAGATGCGCCTGTTCATAATCGGGTTTCTTGCGATAGCTCGCGTACTCCACCGTCTCGCCCGGCAAGGCGCCGTCGATGAAAATCACCTTGCCTTCCTGACGGGCGATGCCTCGCGCTTCATGATCCAGAGCTTCAATCACACCGATGGGCATACACAACCCTCAAAAAAATTCGCAATTCTAACAAGCGCTTCGCTAAACTATTGCCTATGACACACAAAATCCATGAAACCTGGGGTGAGTTTCGCTCCGCTTTCGGACAGATCTTGCGTCTGACCCGGCAGAATCTGTGCATCTTTGACGATGACCTTACGCAACTGGGCTTGCAACAGGCCGCCGCTGTCGGGCTTGTACGGCAATTGCTGGCGCGAAATCCGGTGGCGACGGTACGCATTGTCCTGCGGCGCATTGATCGCCTGAACGGAAGTCATCCGCGTCTGGTGCAATTGTTGATGAGCCAGTCACACCGGATACGCATCACGCAAATTCCGACGAGCTTGCAGCATTTGCGCGATGTCTTTGTGCTTTCCGACGGGCAGCACGCCCTGGTGCGCTTCGATCTGGAGCATCCCCGGTACAAGTTCATCCTGGCCGATGAGGCCGAGGTAGCGCCTTATGCGCAACGGTTTTCCGACCTCTGGAACACGCCCGGCACGCCTTTCGTGCCCACTGCGACGGGCTTGTGAGCACGGAAAGCGTTGTGAATGCGGTGAAGTGTGGCAGAAACGCAACATTGGTTTTTTGCATTTGGCAGTTCACTATTGCAGCGCACCATTAAAAAAATACTTGTTATAATCCGCGCTTGACCAAATGCTTTGGTCAGGAATTCTTGTTCAAGCCATCACAATTTAAAGGATCAAAAATGAAACAGTCTCTCCTCGTCGCTGCTCTGCTCGCTTTGGCTGTATCTGCCTGTGGTCAAGAAGCCTCCGCTCCCGCTCCTGAAGAAACGCCTGCTGTTGAAGCGCCCGCTGTTGAAGCGCCGGCGGTTACCGAAGAAGCGCCCGCGGTTACCAACGAAGCGCCTGCTGTTGATGCACCTGCCGAAGCACCTGCCGCGCCTGCCGAAGCGCCTGCCGAAGCGCCTGCTGTCGAGGCTCCTGCTCCCGCTGCCAATTAATTTCTGGTGTAGCGTCGCGCAAAAAGAGCAGGGCTGTCCCTGCTCTTTTTGTGCCTGTTTTTTCCTGTCAATTGGCAGGCATCACGGCGCCGGATTACTGTGCATGAGGTGAATGTGATCGATTTTCGCCGCCAGCGCGTCATCCAGCGTGAGTGCGCAGGCGGCGAGGTTTTCCTGGAGTTGTTCCCGACGGGACGCGCCGATGATCGCGCTGGTGACGAAGGGACGCGAGCGGACAAAGGCAATCGCCAGTTGCGTGGGCGTGAGTCCGTGGCGGTGAGCCAGATCGACATAGGCGCGCACCGCGAGCGGTACGCCGGGTTTGTCGTAACGCTGGCCGAAGTGGGGGAAACAGGTGATGCGCCCTGGCGTTTCCGGGTCTTGTAGATATTTGCCGGTCAGATGCCCGAAGGCCAGCACCGAATAGGCGAGCAGGCTCACGTTTTCCCGCCAGCAGACTTCATCGAGGCCGTATTCGAACTTGCGATTGATCAGGTTGTAGGCGTTTTGGGTCGAGGCGACGAGGGGCAGGCCGTATTCGCGCCCCAGACGCAAAAATTCCAGGATGCCCCAGGGATGTTCGTTGGAAAGACCGATTGCGCGTAGCTTGCCTTCCTGCACCAGTTCGGCCAGCGCCTCCAGTTGTTCCCGGATGGGTGTACAGGCACGCTCGCCTGCCGGGTCGAAACGCCATGCTCCAAACATGGCCTGATTGCGCGCCGGCCAGTGAATCTGGTAGAGGTCGATGTAGTCGGTGCGCAGGCGTTTGAGTGAGCCTTCGAGGGCGGCGCGAATATTGCCGCGATCCAGCGCCAGTGGCTGACCGCCGCGCAGCCATTCCATGCCGCGCGCGGGGCCGGCGACCTTGCTGGCGAGAATGATTTTGTCGCGTGGCTGGCGGATGAGCCAGTTCCCCACGATGCTTTCCGTCGCGCCTGCCGTTTCAGCGCGGGCGGGTACCGGATACATTTCCGCCGTGTCGATGAAATTGACGCCGGCGGCGAGCGCCATATCCAGTTGCGCATGCGCGTCCGCCGCGTCCGTCTGCTGCCCGAAGGTCATGGTGCCGAGGCAGACATCGGGGACGACGAGGCTGGAAGCGCCGAGCAGACGAGGGGTGGGCATGGCGGATTTTCCGGAAAGCAAAGGCGGCGTTACATCGGCGCGGGTCGATAGAGCAGGGAGCGGATGTTCATGTCCAGCGGCAGGGCGTAATCTACGGCGGCGAGCGCGATATTGGTTTCGACCTGGGTGAGCTTCAGGTTGATGAACACCCGGTCGGCCCCTTCCGTGTAAGTGCCGATGATGAGCGCCTGGGCATCGTGCTGCTGGGCGATGTCGCGGATTTCGCGGGTCAGCATCAACTCGCCCTCGTTGCGCTTCATGTAGAGCTTCTGGCGAAGCTTGAGTTCCACCACCTTGTAACCCTGTTGCGCGAAACGCGCGCCCAGTTGTTCGGAAACCAGCCGTCCCAGCGGCGAGGATTCTTCCAGCGCGTTGATGTTGACCAGCGTGGCGACGATGACCGGGTGCTGCGGCGATAATTGTTGCGCGCCGACCTGGGCGATCAGCGCGTCGGCGGCCTTGTAGCTGGCGGCGATCAACTCGCTCTGGGCGACGCTGCTGTAGGAGACGGGCGTGTAGCTTTGCCGTCGGGTCGAGCATCCATCCAGCATCAGGATGAGGGCGCAAAACGCGAGCAGGGTGGAAAAGACGCGCATGATTTTAATCCGGGTCGCCAATCAGGGGGATCGTCGCCTTGCGGACGGGGGAAAGCGATTTGCGCGCCGCATCTTCCGGGCAGGGATGAATCAGGGAGCAGATTTCCTGCTCGTACAGCGACTGGTCGATCGTGCTGACGTAATACACATTGGTGCTGCGCGCGGCATAGCGATCGCTGTCCAGTACGGACAGCGTGACGATGATTTCATTGCGTTCGCCCGGCGGCGCGTCCACGTGGCTCCCGTCACTGCCCGTTGCCTGCGTCCACAGGCCGGGGGCAAGCGGCTTCAGGGCGTCGCCCAAACCCGCGCCGCGACCAAAATGTACGTTCTGCACATCGACATGCAGGGCGAGCGCGCCCTCGGCGGCCTGGGAAATATGAAGTCCCCCCTGCTGCACCAGCGCCGTAATCAGGGAATTCACGAAGGCGCGGGAAAACCCGGTTTCTTCCAGCGGTTCGACCACATAAAGCGCACGGCAGGGATTGCTGCCGAAGCCACAGCGCTGTCCCCGTTGCAGGTTGGTCGCCAGCGTGCGGGCGGCGTCCTGGGCGATGATTTGCCAATGCCGCCCCGCCTGGAGCTTGGGCTGTGTACCGGTGGGGAAAGCCGCAGGGACGGGCACGACAGGCGATGGCGGGGGCGTTTGGGGCGCGTCATTGTCTACGGCGGGGGTGGCAGGTAGAAACGAACAGCCCGCCAGAATCAGGCAAATGGCAAGCGCGCAAGGGTAAAAACAGAGAGGAGGGCGCATGACGGGAATGGCGTATCAAAGTGTCGGGCATTGTAGCATCCAGCGGGAATTATTACCTTTGGGGACTTTGCATTTTTGGCGCGGCTCACCATAATTCATGGTCTTTTAACGATTGCGAAATGGATGCTGCGCCCATGAATGTCCTGTGTTCCCTGAACGGTTTGAGCGTGCTGCTCTGCGCCGCCTTTGCCTGTACGTTGCAGGCAGCGCCCTTGTCTCCCGCCATTTCGCCGCTGGCGGAAGCGCCTGTGGCGAACGATTGCTCGCCAGCGGAAGTTGGCCGGATTTCACGCGCGGACATGGACGCGCGGCTCAATGCCTACCTGCAATTGTCGGAAGAAGCCCTGAGCATGCGCTTCAAGGCGATCCAGCTCTATGCGGAACTGGAGGCCAGAATGCGGCGCAGGGAAGCGCTTTCCGGTCAGGATTTTCAGCGCGTCAATCAGGGCGCGGCGGATCTGGTGGCGCAACGCGAACGGTTGCTGCAAACGGCGACGCGGCACGAGTGCTGGCTTGCCGTTCCCGCGCCGGATGACCCGGAAGGGCAGGCCATCTATCGCGCGGGCGTTCTGCTCTCCCTGTCGTCGGCGCTGATTCTATATGACAACTATGTGCAGGCTTTTCTGCCCTATCGCAATCACGCGGAATTGCGTCGCCACATCAATCAGGGCGACAAGGGCTTTCGCTGGACCTCCCAGGAATTGCGGCAGGCCGAACTGATGTTCAACTCGCCGCAAAACCGTCAGCGCGTGCGGCGCGCCATCGACTGGTATCAGAACCTGGTTGCCAGTCCACTGGACACTGCGCAGATACGGCAGAGTTTTTCCGCCGAGCCTTATCTGCGCCAGTCCATTGCACAAAGTCCTGCCTTCCAGTGGGTGAAACAACATGAAAATCCCTTGCGCCTCATTGGACGCGCCCTCCAGTTTTTCAGTGATATCGCCAGCGATACGGCAGTGCATCTCGGTGCGGAAAGCGTCAATTTCTCCAGCCGTCTGTTCGGCAATAGCGTTGGTCTCGTCGAGACCCGGCGCGGCAAACTGCATGACCGCCCGGAAGTACACGCGGATCTGGCGCAAACCTTGCAGGCCGGGGACATCCTGCTGGAAAAAACGCCTTTTCGTCTGACGGACCATTTCATTCCCGGCCATTGGGGGCATGCGGCCATCTGGATTGGCACAAAAGCGGAATTGCAGGCGCTGGGGCTTTGGGAACACCCGCAGGTCAAGGCGCACCACGTGGAAATCGAAGCGGGACGCGGCGTGGTCGAAGCCTTGCGCACCGGCGTGGAGATGAACACGCTCGCCCACTTTCTGAATGTGGATGACGTGGCAATATTGCGCCAGAACAGGCCCACGCCGCAGAGCGCCGAAGAACGCGCCGATGTCATCCTGCAAACCTTGCGCCAGGTGGGGAAAAGCTACGATTTCAATTTTGATGTCGAGAGTACCCGGCGCATGTTCTGCTCCAAGCTCATTTATCACGGCTACGCCCACATCAACTGGCCGACCTCGCGTATGCTCGGCCGGTTTACCGTCAGCCCCGACGACATTGCCCGGCGCGCGCTTGCGGACGGCCCTCTGGACATCCTGCTGCTGTACCACGATGGCGACAAGCTCATGGGCGATTACGTCAGGCTCATGGATGCCCTGCTCCAGGATTCCGACGCCGCGCTTTCGCTGTCTTCTGTTGGCAATTCTGTCGGCAAATGATGGCGCTGAATCGGCGCGTGGCGATACGTTCGGGAGGATGGACGCAAATTTTCCCTGATTTCAGCGCCTTGATTCCTGTTTTATTTTCTCTTCCGTGCCGATATAATCCGCCGTCTTGCTTTCTGGAGTTTCCGCATGTCGCGTTCTTCCATTCGCCGACCATTCATTGCCGGTAACTGGAAAATGCATGGTTCGCAGGCGACCAATGCGGCCTTGCTGGCCGGGCTTAAAGCAGGCCTGCCAAACTTGCCGAAGGGTGAGGCGGGTGACGACGCGGCGGAAATCGCCGTGTTTGCGCCTTATCCCTATCTGGATCAGGTTTCCCGTCTGGCGGCGGGGTCGCGGCTCGCCTGGGGCGCGCAGGATGTCAGCCGCCATGCCGTCGGCGCTTATACCGGCGAAGTGGCGGCGTCCATGTTGCGGGATTTCGGCTGTCGCTACGCGCTGGTCGGACACTCGGAACGGCGCAGCCTGCATGGCGAATCGGATGCGCTGGTCGCAGAAAAATTTTCCGCGCTGGAAACGGTCGGCATCGTCCCGGCGCTTTGTCTGGGGGAAACCCTGGCGGAGCGGCAGGCGGGAGACACCCTGAAGGTCGTCTTCCGGCAACTGGACGCGGTTCTGGCGGTATGCGGCGCGCCAGCTTTGCTGGCTTACGAGCCGGTCTGGGCGATTGGCACCGGCCTCACGGCGACGCCGGAAGAAGCGCAGGCGGTGCATCTGGCCCTGCGCGCGCATGTGGCGGCGCGGGATGCGGCGGCGGCGGAGCGCCTGCGTATCGTATATGGCGGCAGCGTCAAGGCCGGCAACGCGGCGGCGCTGTTTGCCATGCCCGATATTGATGGCGCGCTGGTCGGCGGCGCGGCTTTGGATGCCGATGAATTCCTGGCGATTTGCCGGGCGATTAACGTTTAAAGAAACGGTTGGAACCCCTGATGAACTGGATATTTTCTCTCATTTTGACGTTGCACATCCTGGTGGCGCTGGCCATCATCGGCCTCGTGCTGGTGCAGCATGGCAAGGGCGCGGATATGGGGGCGGCCTTCGGCAGCGGCTCATCCGGCAGTCTTTTTGGCTCTTCCGGTTCGGCGAATTTCCTCTCCCGCAGCACGGCGGCGATGGCGACGGTGTTCTTTCTCACCAGTCTGGGACTGGCCTATATTGCCTCGCACAGGACACAACCCTCTGGCAGCATCATGCAGGACGCTGTACAATCTGCACCTGCTTTTCCAGCGCCGGTCTCCGGCGATGCGCCATCGAACGATGGCGCGAAGCAGAACGCCTCGAAAGAAGGCGCTTCGGCACAAGACAGCGCATCGCCCGTTATCGGCGGTGACAAGGCTGCGGGGATTCCCCAGTAAGGTAAAAAAGGTTCAAAAAACCAGACAACAGGTTTTCCGCCGACGTGGTGAAATTGGTAGACACGCTATCTTGAGGGGGTAGTGGCTTTAAGCTGTGCGAGTTCGAGTCTCGCCGTCGGCACCATCATTACAGCAATAAAAAACAAAGGGGGCAGGCCATTTGGCTTTGCCCGTTTTTTGGTCAATGCCTGGAAGATCATGCTGGAAAACTATTTTCCGATTCTGATGTTCATTCTCGTCGGGTTGTTCATCGGCTTTGCGCCGGTAGCGATGGGGTTCCTCCTCGCGCCCAACCGTCCAGACGCGGAAAAACTCTCCCCCTACGAGTGCGGCTTCGAGGCGTTTGAAGACGCGCGGATGAAATTTGATGTGCGCTATTACCTGATTGCCATCATCTTCATTCTCTTTGATCTCGAAATCGCGTTCCTCTTTCCCTGGGCAAGCGTGTTTCAGGAAATTGTGGCGAACGATGCCGTAAAAATTTTTGGTTTTGTCGAAGTGGTCGTCTTCCTTGCCATCATTCTGGTGGGAGACGCCTATGCCTGGGCCAAGGGCGCTCTGGATTGGGAGTGAGCAATGTCAATTGAAGGCGTTCTTGAGCAGGGGTTTGTCACGACATCTGCCGATGCGTTGATTAATTACGTGCGTACCGGTTCCATGTGGCCGGTGACGTTCGGGCTGGCCTGCTGCGCGGTGGAGATGATTCACGCCGGTTGCGCCCGCTACGACCTCGACCGTTTCGGCATTGTCTTCCGGCCCTCGCCGCGTCAGTCCGACGTAATGGTTGTTGCCGGGACGTTGACCAACAAGATGGCCCCGGCCCTGCGTAAGGTCTACGACCAGATGGCCGAGCCGCGCTGGGTGATTTCCATGGGGTCCTGCGCTAACGGCGGCGGTTATTACCATTATTCTTATTCCGTGGTGCGTGGTTGCGACCGCATCGTACCCGTGGATATTTACGTGCCCGGTTGTCCGCCGACCGCCGAGGCGCTGATTTACGGCATCATCCAGTTGCAAAACAAAATTCGTCGCGAGAGTACCATCGCCCGCTAATTTCTCAGGCTGTCCCCAATGTCCGCAAAGCTGGAAAAACTCAAAGAAGCCCTGGAGCAACATCTGGGGACAACGATCAAAAAGCTGACCCTCGTTCTGGACGAGATCAGCATCGAAGTCGCCGCCGCCGATTACGCGGCAGCGATGCGAACCCTGCGCGACACCAGAACACTGGGTTTCGATGAACTTATCGACCTCTGTGGCGTGGATTATTCCGCTTATGGAGACGGCGACGGAGTGGGGCGACGTTTTACCGGGCGTTTTGCCGTGGTCACGCATCTGTTGTCCCTCTCCAACAACTGGCGTTTGCGCGTGCGCGTGTTCGCCGAACATCACGATTTTCCGGTGTTGCCTTCCGTGACGCCGATCTGGAATTCCGCCAACTGGTACGAGCGCGAAGCCTTTGACCTCTTCGGCATCATCTTTGAGGGGCATGAAGATTTGCGCCGTATCCTTACTGATTACGGTTTTGTCGGCCATCCCTTCCGCAAGGATTTTCCGGTTTCCGGGCATGTGGAAATGCGTTATGACCCGGACGAGGGGCGGGTGATTTACCAGCCGGTCAGCATCGCGGCGCGGGAAAATACCCCGCGTATCCAGCGCGAGGAAAGTTACGGCGCAACGATTACGGGGAATTCAAGCCATGACTGACATTCGCAATTTCACCCTCAATTTCGGCCCGCAACACCCGGCGGCGCACGGCGTGCTGCGTATGATTCTGGAACTGGACGGCGAGCAGGTGGAACGTGCCGACCCGCACATCGGCCTCCTGCACCGGGCGACGGAAAAACTGGCGGAGACGCGCACCTGGGCGCAATCCGTGCCGTACATGGACAGGCTCGACTACGTTTCCATGATGTGCAACGAACACGCCTACTGTCTGGCGGTGGAAAAACTCGCGGGCGTCGAAGCGCCGGAGCGCGCGTTGTACATCCGCACCATGTTCGACGAAGTAACGCGCATCCTGAATCATCTGCTCTGGATTGGCTGTCACGCGCTGGATGTGGGCGCGATGACGATGGCGCTGTACACCTTCCGCGAACGCGAAGATTTGATGGATGTCTACGAAGCGGTTTCCGGGGCGCGGATGCACGCGGCCTATTACCGGCCTGGCGGCGTATACCGCGATTTGCCCGACCGGATGCCGCAATATCAGGAATCGCGCTGGAAAAACGCGGCGGCGGTGAAAGCCTTCAACGAAAACCGACAGGGTTCGCTGCTTGATTTCCTTGAAGATTTCACCGAGCGATTTCCCAAATACCACAGTGAATACCATACGCTTTTGACCGACAACCGCATCTGGAAGCAGCGGTTGGTCAACATCGGCGTGGTCTCGCCGGAACGGGCGAAGCAACTGGGGTTTACCGGCGCGATGCTGCGCGGCTCCGGCGTGGAATGGGATTTACGCAAAAAGCAGCCCTACGCGGCTTATGACAAAGTGGATTTTGATATTCCCGTGGGCGTCAATGGCGATTCCTACGACCGTTATCTGGTGCGGATGGAAGAGATGCTGCAATCGAACCACATCATCCGTCAGTGCATCGACTGGCTGCGGGTGAATCCGGGGCCGGTGATGAGCGACAACCACAAGGTCACGCCGCCGCCGAAGGCCGAGGTGAAATCCAATATGGAAAGCCTGATTCACCATTTCAAGCTCTTTTCCGAAGGCATTCACGTCCCGGAAGGCGAAGCCTACGCCGCCATCGAGCACCCCAAGGGCGAATTCGGCATCTACGCCATTTCTGACGGGGCCAACAAACCCTACCGCCTGAAAATCCGCGCGCCGGGCTTCGCGCATCTGGCCGCGATGGACGAAATGGCGCGGGGACACATGCTGGCCGATGTGGTGACGATTATCGGCTCGCAGGATATTGTGTTTGGCGAGATAGACCGTT